>LOBW01000010.1 GCA_001516585.1 Thermocladium sp. ECH_B | reverse complement strand
GTTTAATAATTCACCCTTCAACTCAATGAGGGACTTGGGGTTATTAATCATATACGTCACCTCATTAATTAGTTCACGCATGGTCTCGAGGAGGGGCATGACATCGTCTAGGTCCCTCATCACCATCTCCCTTAGTTCCAGGGATGGCTGCATCATCATTATCCCGGATTCCTTGACGTAGTCAGTATAGAATCCTATTCTCCCCATGACTGGGGCAAGTATGGCGAACTCATTCTCATCGATGGGCCTAAGGGAGGCGAGGCGAAGCCTTATGCCGGGGGCCGACTCAATCACGCTTAACTCAATTACTTTATTCCCAACTTCACTGGTCAACTTATATCTGGTGGATTCCATTGATTGCTCTTCTATGAAGACATTATACATTACATGGATAGCATGATTTATGCATTTTTAAAAGTTACTATTAAAAATCGAGACGAAATTCAATATTGGATTATTGTTTGCCGAGGGGCCCAATGGCCTCCTTACCCACCAATTTATTAACCATGGCAACCCTCTCATCAACCCACTTCTGTATCTCGGCAACCTCCTTCGGCGTCAC
The DNA here is from genome assembly GCA_001516585.1 of Thermocladium sp. ECH_B. Lineage (NCBI taxonomy): Archaea > Thermoproteati > Thermoproteota > Thermoprotei > Thermoproteales > Thermoproteaceae > Thermocladium > Thermocladium sp. ECH_B. Next base: position 35,574 of record LOBW01000010.1, on the reverse strand, counting down.
GTGGGAGAAGCGTCCCTGCATCTTGAGGAACTCGGAGACTGGCTTCCTAGTGGGCACCCTGGTGGTGACTGCCCACGTTCCATGATCATACTCAACATTTATCCAGTAAGCCGTCTCTATNGCTTTCTTCGCNATCTCCACGGTCTTGCTCTCATCATACTTCCATCCAGGCGGGCACGGCGATAAAACATGCATGAATGTCGGGCCCTCCCTGCTATACTCCAATGCCTTCTGGATCTTATTCGACATATCTATTAAATCGGAGATAGTGGCGGTAGCCGCGTACTTGACCCCATGGGCGAGAACTATATCGAATATATCCTTCTTGACCTGGGGCTTGCCGTGCAGCACCTCGCCAACTGGGGTAGTGGTGGTCCATGCATACATCGGCGTGGCGCCGCTCCTCTGTATTCCAGTGTTCATGTAGGCCTCATTATCATAGAGGAAGTACATCACTTTATCCCCCCGCTCCAGCATGCCGCTGAGGCTTTGCAGCCCTATATCCACTGTTCCACCATCGCCGGCCACCACCACAACCCTCGTGTCCCCATTCCGCCAAGCGCCCTTCTTGCTCAGTATATCTATTCCCTTCCTGACGCCGCTCGCGACCGCAGCCGCATTCTCGAACGCCACATGTATCCATGGATTACGCCACGCCGTGTATGGGTACGTAGTTGTCGTGACTTCAACGCATCCAGTGGCGTTAGCAACTATAGTGTTCTCCCCAATATACTTATTCAGCCACCTGATAGCTATCGCCGCACCGCATCCAGCGCACATGGCGTGGCCCGGTGCGAATCTCTCGTTTTGAGGCAGGTCCCTAATCGTCCTTAATTGCTGCATCACTCCCTCACCCCCATGAATACTACCTTGCTCTCATCCAGCTTAGTCAAGTCCTTGTATATGTTTAGGAAGTCATTTATGTACATTGTCCTCTGCCCAATTCCATGAATGACATTAAGCGCAGGCTTCGTAGTGCCCCTCATGAATAGCGTGGACACCACATCGGTATAAATGGGGCCCGGGGATGGGGCGCCATAGTATATGGCTCTATCCACCACGGCGAAGGCCTTCAACCCATTTAAGTATGAGTAAATTTCCTCCGCCGGGAATGGCCGTATAACATTCAGCTTCACGGCGCCGGCCCTTATCCCCATGGATCTAGCCCTATCAACTGCTGCCCTAACGAAGCCCCAGGTCACTCCATACGAGACTATTGCGTACTCGGCGTCCCCCATCATGTAGCCCATCACGGGCGAATACTCCCTGCCGAATTTTCTTCCAAAGGAATCCATGACCTCCGCAATGACCTTAATTGAGTCCCGCATGGCCTTGTATTGGCTGAACTTTATCTCGTAGTACCAGTCAGGTCCAGCTATTGGTCCCATGGATGCCGGCTTCGCTGGGTCAAGGGTGTGCCACTTGCCTTTCGGTATGAAGCTCAGCACCTCATCCTTATCGGGCAACTCGACGCCTTCCACCGTATGGCTCACCACGAATCCATCATACGTCACCATCACTGGCAGAAGAACCCTTTGATCCTCCGCTATCTTGAATGCTTGAATAATCATGTCGAAGACCTCCTGTGCATTAGATGCATTCAGCATTATCCAACCGGTCTCCCTCGCATTCATTATATCCATGTTATCGTTATGTATGCTTATGGGGGCCGATAATGCCCTTGATGGGACCGCCATAACTATTGGAAGCCGAAGCCCCGCCGCTATGTGCAGTATTTCATGCATTAATTCAAGGCCTTGGCTTGAGGTCGCGGTGAATGCCCTTGCACCCACTGCCGCGCCTCCAATAGTCGCGCTTAGGGCCGAGTGCTCGCTCTCCACATGTATTAACTCTGCGCTTAATTCACCGTTGGCAACGAACTCGCTTAGTTTCTCCGCTATGGTGGTTTGGGGGGNTATTGGGTAGATTGCCACTAGATCTATATCAGCCATCTTAGCAGCGTAGGCGGCCGCGTAATTACCGGTTAAAGCAACGCGAGTGGGGCCCATCTCCTTCCGTGGAGCGCCCCGTAAAATTGCCGTGCTACTCATACTCGCTCACCATATCTATGGCCTTCACGGGGCACTCGTTAGCACATATTCCGCATCCCTTGCAGTACTCATAATTCACTTCATACGTGACGCCGTACTTGTGCCCCTTCTTGGTCACGTACGGCTTATTTAATTCCTGTATTATTCCCTCCGGGCAGTACGCCCAGCAAATGCGGCACCTCGTGCAAGCATCCTGATTTATGACTGGTTTCTTGGTTCTCCATGTGCCGGTACGGACATTAACTGTGCTTCCCGGCTCCAACACGATGCCGCCGATCGCTAATTCCCTCCATGAAGGTAATGTGCTCATAGCATGGTCGCCTCATAAGCCTTTAGGACTAGATCCTTATTTATTGAGAGCACTTTGCCGCTGAAGTACTGGGATAGAGCTGCCGTTATGCTGTCTATCCTCATGAAGTCCCCCAGCACTCTAGCCACTGCGCCAAGCATTGCGGTATTCACTATGGGTTTGCCCAGCAACTTCGTTGCCAGCCCAGTTGCATCCAGGTAAACTATTCTTGGGCCGCTCAGGTTCACGGGGCTCCTTGAATTGATTATTAGGTACCCATCCTGCTTTAGGCCAGTAAGCACTTCAGGTATGGAGAGAAGCGACTTATCTAGGACTATTATGATATTTGGATTAAGTACCGGTTCCCGATCCAGAATTGGTTCAGTGCTTATCTTTGTATACGCCTTGACCGGGGCNCCTCTTCTCTCTGCCCCATACTCGGGATAGGACTGGGCGTACTTGCCTTCCATTATCGCGGCGGTAGCCAATGCCTGGGCCGCCGTGACCGCGCCTTGTCCGCCCCTCCCATGCCACCTAAGTTCTATCACGGTCATGAATTGTTAACGCAGGAGGTATATTTATAAACTTTCATTCTTTCTAAATTATAGATAATTATATTTACTTCAATGCGCTCTACGGTGGACGTGAATAATGAGAGATGCATCACTAGGGCGAGGAATGGCTTGAAAAACTATTAGAAAAGCATCGCGTAATATCCCCTAATCCATACGCTGTTGGAGGATTACGCAAAAACCCGCATTGCCTATCCCCCATTAATCCCTTAATTTTCACGGGAATTCCTCTTGTCCAAGACTTCGCCCAGCTTATATATGCCGGCCGCCCATGAAAATATCAGAATGAGGCCTATGAACAATAATGGAACCGGGCTTCCAAGGGCCTTATTTAATAGCCTCAGCACAAATAAGATCNCCATCAATGTGGCCCAGGAGTAAGTCAGTAACTCAATAATGGTTCTCATATTGATCGCCATATCAGTATCGTTATTAAGGATAATACAAATGATAATGCGAATGCGGCATATATTGACTTTATTATGCCCACCTCATTCATTGGCTTATCGATGACTATCATTCTCACTAAGGTTAAAACGCCTCGCCCCTCCCTGTTCGGGTACACGATGCCCTCCACTACCTTGGTTGGCCTATTTAATTTGCTTCGCCCCTTTATGCCGCGCGATGAGAATATTATCAATACTCCATTAATTATATAGGGGAGAGCCGCAATTAAAACAAAGGTGGATGCGCCCGTGTATAGGAATAAGCCGCTCAATATTGCCCCCAATACATGCGTGCCGCCATTGCCGTTGAATACCTTAGCTGGATAAGCATTAAACACTAGCAGCACTGCCGATGCAGCCATGGAGGATAAGGATAGGTAAATCGTTGATTGNTCATGCATTAATAAGCCATATGCCAAGGGAACCGCGGAGATTATTACCATTGAGAACGGCACCACGCCGTTCACTACATCCAACATATTCACGGCATTGGAGAACACTATGTATGAGGCAAGCGTTATTGCCCCAACAAGCAATACATCGCCGAATCTACCTATTAACGGCACATATATGAGCCTCGGCATTAAGCCGAATGCGTAGAGCAGCACTGGGTAGCCAAATGATATAGCAACCCTCAGGTACTCATTAACTGAATACACGTCATCCAATAGCCCCACTATGCCCATCACGAGGGGAACAGTGAAGAACGCTAGAGCCACTTTGCTTAGGGGGCTCCAGAGCAGCCACANTATGGGGAGCGCCGCCAATAAACCGATTCCACCTATCTTGGGAATTAATGGCTGATTCACCTTATGTATATCGGGCGCCAAGACGCACCTGCACTTAGTCACCATGTAAAGCACGATCGCCTCCGCAATTACTGCTGGGATTATTGGGAGCAACTCCATGGATATATCCCCAAATTCCTATGCCTATAGCCCAACTTATTAACGGCATATGACATCATTATTGGGAGCGCGATCGTGGCGTCAGAGAAGATGAATGTGGATTTAGCGCTGGGCTTAACCTTGCCCCAGGAAATGGCCTCCTTAGGCCTGGCTCCACTTAATGATCCATCCCACTCAGTGGCCGTGGTCACGTAAACCACGTAGTCCAGGCCCTCCTTGAATTGGCTCCACCAAATCACGTGGTGCTTGCTGATGCCTCCCCCAATTATTATTGCCCCCAATTTCTTGCTTGAGTAAACTATATCCATTAATTCACGCTCATCCTTAATCACGTCAACCAGTATGCCCGGCCTATTCCTAGCCCTCCTCATATCGTTAAGGGTCAACATGGCTGTGCCGAAGGCCCCATCAACGAAGCCCGGCACGTAAATTGGGACACAGGTACGCGAAGCCGCCCTTATTATGGATGCGTCATCGCTTAGCCTATTCCCAATGCGCCAAATCAATTCCCTGACCCCCATAACTCCCTCTACATCGTCGAGGGATCCATGAACCGCCTTCTCTATGAGGGGACCATAATGCTCCTTCCTAACGAATACATTGCCTATTCTATTTATTCCCTCCCTAAGTAAGTCACTATCATTCGCATCAAATGTTCCCCTGAAATAGATTCCGCCCATGGACTTGGCAATGTCGTGATCAAGGGTTCCAGCGGTGGTTATCACGATATCGGCGAAGCCCCTCTCAATGANCTTGGCGAAGAGGCCCCGGAGGCCCGTTGCCACTAGGTCGGCCGTGAAGGACAGCATTATCGTGGCGTCGGGATCGGACAGCATCTGCATCATTATGTTCACGCCATCGTATAGGTGGCCAGCCATGAAGCCGCCGCTTTGGCCGAATGCATTTATCAATTCATCAATGGTTCTTATGGTTGGCTCCACATCCAGTACCGAATGATTATTCTCCATTGATTGGGGGACAATATGTTTATTTAATAATTTTTATTTCGCTTATATATCCTTGCTTTTGGAGATCCAGTATCATGCTTCTAACGTTCCTAGGAGTCGTGTTTAGCTTGGAGGCTATTTCCTCTATCGAGTTATTGCCGTCAATCAGTTTCGCTAGTTCCCTGTATTTCTCCCCCACATCGGTTAAGGGACGGGCCGGGACCGGGATCTCTGCTCCGGGTATTTTGTATAGGTAAATCTTGTGGCTTCTCCACTCCTCATATAGGTCCTCAGCTATTACTGGTTTCCACCCAATCATTTCAAAATCATGACTGACGACGCGCGTGGCGGGCCTAAGCTCCTTCTCCAGCTTGGGCCTTAACCTCTCGTTAACGCTGGTTAGGAGATACATGGTGACCACGTCGGCCTCGGATACCGGTACCTCGAAGAAGTTGCCGTTAATCACCGTTACCCTATCCTCTAGGCCTAGTTCCTTAATGCGTCGCACGCATTGCTCGTACAAGTCTTTCCGTATTTCAACCCCATAAGCACGGGCGCCGAAATCGCGGGCGGCCGTTATTATTATCCTGCCGTCGCCGCAGCCAAGGTCGAACAAGACCTCGCCGGGTTTTACGTTTGCTAATTGAAGCATTCTCTTGACCACTACCTCTGGCGTGGGCACGAAGGGCACATCGTAGACCATAATCAAGCTAATATTTACAGCAAAATAAATTTTTCTTCAAAATCCGCTTGATTGTAAAGGTAAGGGCAAGCGGTATCTGCGGTAGGGACATAGTGATCCAGGCCCATGTAATGTTGCGGCTAAAGGGAACCAATAGATGGGGCCGATCATATTTATCATTTATAATTGAAAATAATTTATAATTCAATTCCAATGCATAATGGGTTATCCTTAAAAAACAAAAATTAGGAATTGATAAATGCTAAGGAGCACCACGATTTACTTGCCTAGGGCGCTCTACGAAGAAACAAGCAAGACATGCTTATCCAACCTACTAAAGAGCTTCCTAGCCAGAAGCGATAGAGAAACAATGCTCAGCGCAGCATTCCAGGACGAAAATATATTCTCCAAGGTATGCGGAAACAACGACAAAATACGCTACCACCTGAAGACGGATGCATCGACGCTGAACTCGCTTAGAAGCCTCTCCGCGGAGATGAATGCGACCCTGAGCGACTTAGCATCAATCATAGTATATATTTCAATACACGAAGAAACGCTAAGGGGNTTAACCATTGGAAAAATACTATGTAGACATTTCGGAGATGGATATAAACACGGAATGATGGAATTGGTATCGATATTCCTAGGAGAATACGATGAATTCAACCATAGCAATGTAATGAGGCAAATACGCGAGAGACATAGCGATGAAATAAACACATGCATGGATTACGTAGATGAGGTGATCGGCTTCCTAATAGATAGATACGGCGCACAGAGGCTAATGTTATTCATTAAAAACATGGAGATGATCGACATCATTCCCCCATTAGGATCGGAATCAATGCCTTAAGATACCTTGTATTCTATATTAAGTGTTACAGACTATCTGACCTCCTCCCCGCCATTTGGCGAGGGCTCTCNAAGGTCTAGAGGGTTACGCCCCATTACGGGTGCCACTCGGTTATGATCCACAATGAATGACCTAATAAAACGAACGACAAGCCTCGCCCTTCAGAGCGGGGAGGAGGGCAGAACGACATTCGTATTCCCAACACTCTTCGTCGCCAATTCATACATGGCGTACCTATTCCTCTGTCTAGTCTCAATAATAGGCGCTGCGCTAACTTTCACAATAATACCGGAGACGAAGGGTTTGGGGCTCGAGGAATCTCAGCAAGACTATCGGAAGCCCACTAAAAATACCTTCATGGTTATATAATGCATTACTCAAGTTATTTACATTATAAAACTCATTATTGTAAATAATTTAACAGTAATTAGTTGTTGCACACCACTTACTAGTTCTATTGTTAAAATGTAAAGTATAGCTAAATATTGAATTAATATAGAACATAGTAATCACAGCGTGTGTTTTAGGTATTATTGCCTAAGCTTCTCAGGACATAGGAATCAAGTAGTGCTTCATTGGTATTTTGAATTTTTGTGGGTATGACTTGGTGGGATTTTATTCTGGGCTCAAGATCTTATCTTACTTATTTAATGATATATTTTATTCTGTGCATGTTTGTGATGTTTGGTTTGTTGTTATATATATTGTTGCTGTGCATGTTATTGTCTTTATACCTAGTGGTGTTTGCAGCGTTACTTGCCAACTAGCTACGTAGCTAGTTGGTGGTGATAGGGCGAGTTGAGTTGCCTGCCCCGGCGAGATACCTCCAATATATATAGTAGTATTAACTGAATGAGACTGGATCTCAACAGGTAAGTACTCAGGTTGTAGGTTTATGGTTACGCCATCGTCATAGGTCACAGTAATACTTGAACTAATAATGCTTATTGTGTACGGATTTGGATTCCTAAGCCAAAAATCCATATAAAAAACGACACTAACAAGGGAACTCTGGCTTGAAAAGCCCCAATTACTAGAAACAACGACAGGCGGCTTAAAGGTAATGTATGGATATAGAAATATGAGAGCCACAACAATAACCGCAACCAATGCAACCAAAATCACAGTACGAAGACGCATATGGGAGCAAAGTTAAAACTAGTTATTAAGTATTATGTAGTTATGTCCTTCATCGTCTTCATTAACTTGGAGATGCCTGCCTCATTTAGCTCAACGTCCTCTATATAATCAATGCCATTATTAAACATTTTAGTCTTCGCTTCACTCGGTATTTTATGGCGAGCGACGAGCATTGCCTTCCCTGGCTTAAATTGCTTGACGTATGGTATTACTTGCTCATCAATATCGTCCCTCCAATCCTCATAAGTTAACGCCTTACACTCAATTAATGCATCAATCTCCTTACCTGACTTAATGAAGTCATTAACGTCATCGAACCTACCCCTTACAATAACAATGTCGGGCCTAACGGCCTTTCTCCCATGCCCAGCTAGGGTTCTAATCTGGTTGCTCTCCCTCGCATATTCGGGGCTTGGGAATACATGTATTGCTGGGTCTACCTGGAACTCGAGCCATATAGTGAATGCGCCATGCGGCGTGTCAAGTATTGCGTAACTCGTTCCCCCGCCCTGCTCAAACCAAACAGTAACCAATTCATTGGTAAACGGTTGCTTCGCTTCCCAACTCCTCCGTATTAATCTCCTCGCGCCTAGCGCCTCCGAGATCTTCACGGCTACCCAATTCTCGTAAACGAGAGACATGGTCGTCCTAATTCCCTGAATTCTACCGGAGTCGTTTGGTATGCTTAGCTCGGTGAAGTAGTAAATCCTTGGATTATTAAAGAAATTACTTAGCCTTGATGCGTGGCCCATGAATCTTAACTTGCCACCAAGTGAGCTCCAGTAATCCTTAGCCTCGCTAGCCATTGTCACGTACTCGCTAATTAATTCATTCAGTAGGTTCCTTAGTTCGGGACTTTTGATCTTGAAGTTAACGTCGCCCAGCCAATCTAAGGCTTCCTCAACGTTCTTAATGGGGCATTTCGTATGATCGATCCCAACATAATTACCTGGTGGGCATCTGATGACTGAGCCATAGCCGCTTCTACTGAAACTGAATATATATAGCCAAGTGAAGGCATTGCTTGGTAACTCATAAATGTACTCATCATCCTCCTGCCTAATTAATTTACCAATCTCAGAAATATGAATAAGCTCATTACCAATAAGGGCATAAATATACTCGGAACCATGAGTACCACCCCGCCTCCGCTCACGAATAAGCATGAATTATTAGAGATTAGTGATAATATAAATTTATGTAGATATAGCAAATTAATTTTTCATTGCATGCTTATGATAGTAGTCGGCAAGTTGATCCCTAGGTCTTCCGGCACCCTCAGCACCAATATAACTCAGGAACAGCCTCTGTTAATGCTAACGAGGAAGCCAACCTTCATACAGGACGTGGCTCAAAGCCTACACATACCCTACGCCTTAGCGCACATGCATTTAAAAATATTGGAGGAATCAGGCTTAATAGAGGGTTCCTACGTGGTGGAGGAGGCGCCGAGACCCCACTTAAGAAAGATGTACAGGGTGAAAGATTTCACCTTAGTAATAGACAAACAACTTCTGAAGCAATTGGCGGATCGATCCAAGTGAGAATGCCCTATGCATCAATAGTTGTAATGCTGGTTTCAGGCCTAATGATAGGTGCAGGAGTTCCAGTGGCCTTATTCTACATGGCGTTTAAGGTTGGTTCATGACCGTTCCTCCTAGCTGCAACAATACTAGGTGCCTTAGCCATATTCTGCTGTAATAGCCATAGTGGCTTTCGTTCCAATAATGGATAGCATTGACGAGCAGGTGAAGGTTATGAGCAATCAATTGAATACTTATAGAGCGTTCATAAGGAGCATTCTTGAGGAGCTTGATGATGTTAATGCAGTGCTTACGGATATTAGGAATGAGTTAAAGAAGGTGAGCGAACCATGAGTGAGCTGAAATATGCTAATATTAGTGACGAGGAAGTCATGGATAAGATTAAGGAGCGGATTAGGGAAATGAAGCAATTGCTCAGCGAAATAAGGGATATGCTGGAGGTGAGGTGATGGCTGAGAAATTCGACAAGTACTATGAGTACTTCAGCAAATCATCAAGGAGCAGGGGAATTAGGGCAGGTCGACTAATTAACCTAGGCATAGTGAAGATTAATTTAGGCGATTCATCCATAGGGATAGGCTTTAGGCGTAGCGGTAAGACATTGGCCTCAGGCATTATTGAGGGAGAAAATGTAAATATAAAGGATCCACCTAATGATGTTAAGGCAGTTAAGGGCAAGTATGTTTATGTGGAGGGCGGTGATCTAGACGTAGTTGAAGGCAAGGAAATCACTTTGGTTAATGTCAGGATTAGAAAGGTCATCGGCAAGCGGATAACGATGACGAATAGTTATGCCGAATCTATTGAGGCTGAGGAATCTAAGCTCATGAATACTAACGCCTCCTTAGTGGTGGTAAACAGGGGCACATTCATAAACTGCAATATAGATACCCTTGAGTACAAGGAGTCCTATAAGGTGATTAACACCATGGTGAAGAACATTAGGCGAGTCGATGATTATGGATGAAGCCAATGCTTTGAAGAGACAGCATCTTGAAAATTAATAAATAAAATTCAGTGCTTGAAGCAAGATATGGGGTTGCGTGCGGTTCTCATGTGGCATTGCACATGTGGATAAGTAATTGGTGAGTGCGTCGCGGCTAATTTAATGCCTATTTCCTCCTCATGAGCAGTAGGGCTACTATGATTATTAGAATCACAATTAATGCGGCCACGGTCACTATCAGTATCGGGTTGTACCCATTGATTTGAATAGTATAATGGTTGCCTTGTGGGGTGAATGTGATTTGAATAGTATAATTACCCATTGCCTTGATTGCGCCAGATCCATTTAATGCAGTGAAGCCGCTCGCCGTCGCCGTGTATTCATATGTGCCCGGCGGCAACCTGATCATGGTGAGGGGAGCATTAATGATTTGGCTTGTGCCATTTATGGTTAGATTCCATGCATGTCCAATGGGTAGACCAGTTTCCTTAATGGTTAGGTAGGAGTAGCGGGGCATGGATAGTATGGCTATGGATCCATTATTTAGGGGCACATATAGGTAATTAAGGGCGCCCTGGATCGGCTGTGAGGACGTGGTGAGCGTTAAGTTGTTCATTATTGTGGTGCCGCTAACTATAAGGAGTCCCCTATTGGTTGGGACATAGATGAAGCCATTCCTTGAGTCGTAGGTGGGGGCCGCCGTTGCGTTTCCTATCCCTATCTCGGCAATTATCCTAGTCCCATTAATTATATACAGGCTCGACGATGATGCGATGTATACTAGGCCCGTCAATGGATCCATGGTTGGTGTTAATGGGTTGGATCCAATAGTTACATTGGCGATTACTCTAGTCCCATTAATTATGCTGATGGTATTACCGCCATTATTTGGCACATATATCAATTTATTAATCGAATCATAGAGAGGAGTCTCTGGGTTCCTCCCAACGGGCACTGTGGCGATTATATTTACTCCATTGATTATGGTCACCGAGTCTCCATAGTAATTAGGTATGTAGGCGTATCCATTAACGCCAATAGCTGGGGGAAGCGGATTATTNCCCACCGTGATTGACCCAATTAATTGCGTGTCCCTGATTATGGTGATTGCGTTTCCATAATGATCAGCGACATATATGTACCCATTAATTGGATCAAACACTGGCCGCTGCGGGTCATCCCCTGTCTTGATCACGTTGATCATATGAGTGCCGTTAATTATGGTTACGGTGCTCCACTCAGTGTTGGGGACATAGATTAATCCGTTTGGCGCAGCTAATGGAGTGGCGGGACCCGGTGGGACTCTGATCGCCGCAATGACTTTAGATCCATTCACGGCAAGAACGATATTATCATTAGTAATTGATATATACGTTAAGCCATTGTATCGGTCATATATTCCAGAGACAGGGCCAGTGCTTCCCGGTATCGTGCCCATCATGGTTACCTGAACCGCATTGATGGTTACAGCCATCGCTAGCATTGCTAGTAATATTACTAGTTTCCTCATGTGTTGAGTTGGGAGTGGGCGTTATTTAAATCATTACTAATTGAATGTAAAAGGACGACGCTGGCAATTATGACTTGTCCCCAATTAATAACTGCGAAGGAAATCATCATTCAAGAAATGCCAGGAATAATTAATGAATTCAAGAAAAGCCTAGCCTAAAGTCAACGGATAATCACTGCAAGCCAATGCGGGGTAATAAAGCCATGTAACGCAATATATAGCTTAATCATTATTCAAGCAATCCAAGCCTTCAAGTATTCAAATATATAGAACCACAATCATAAGCAAAAATAGATGCATCATAGTAATTGCATTATAGTAATTATTGCTAAAGATGCGTATTTATGATTGGATTTCTTGGCGCAATGTTTATATTTGCGTTACCATTAATTGGACACGCAGTTGACCAATCACGCATCAATTACTTCCCCTTACTTCGCAAGGAGTCCTCGCCGTGCCTCTCTTACGTCGCGTGAAGAAGTCTGTGTCTATGCTTGATTAGGATTGCGAGGATCATCGCCATGGCTATGATGATTGCGGCTGCGTAATCAAATGGTGTTGATCTTTCCCTTGCTGACCAGTTTAACGTCGTTCTCATCCACGTGGGCTGGTTCGGCGTCTAGGAGGAAGGCGTTGAATAGCCGCCTCTCGATTGGGTCACGCCTCGCGTACCTTATAGGCTCCTCCATCTCGTACTCAAGGACCTTAACCCCCTCCTGCTCTTAAGGTACTTGAGGAACCTCACGCTGAAGCCCCTGCCAGCGCCCTCATAGCCGTGTATCGTGGTTGAGTAAACAACCCTATTGAACCTGCCGTGTATGCCGTATAACACGGGGGCATCATGGCCGCCTCATCGACTAGGACTAGGTCAATGGACCTCTGGAGGGATAGGAGTGGATAGGGCCTGTAGCAATCTATGTAAATACCCCTAGCCGATAACCCAGTAACCCTACCCCCAGACTCAGAGACCTCAACATCGTAGTCAAGGCTCTCAAGGCCCCTCCTGGCGAACTCCATGAGCGTCTCCACATTGTCGGGGACTCTCCGCCGTGACCACTATCCTAGCCGCGCCGACTCCTTAACCTATGCCCTATTAGGGCTGCGGCAAAGCCCCACAGCCGCCAACTTACCCCTATCCCTGTCCGCTATCACCACGGCGTTAACCTTACTCCTCTCGTTTATCATACCCTCAATTGTCGATATCACGTTAACCTGGTCCTGGGTCTTGGCCAGCCTATAGACCTCAATGGCCTTACCCTTAACGTCAGGTAACTTAACCTGACCCTGGGCATGCTCAGAGGCGTTGATGGGTTGGGGCGGTTTAATGAAGGTGGAGTCATCAACGTTGTATATCGCTATCCCCTCGCTCTTCATGAGGCTCTCCCAGAACCTAACCTTAAGGTACTGCCTAACCTCCTCCGACTTATGTGGTGGTGTTATTAGCTTAGTTTGGAATTTCGTGATTACCCTGAGCCACTTATCCATGGGCGGCATCATGACTACGTAAATCCCCCCTACCCGCGTCATTGGGCTTCAGGTCGTTGAATAGGTCTATAACTGCGTAGTCTAGGGCTTGGCCGAGGAGCAGCTTAGTGTCCTTGAATGGCGTTGGCTTAAACTTAACACTCATGCCATCGGTGAAGAATCTTAACCTCTCCCTGGCGTCGCCATACTCAGGCTGGTATAGGTATATGCCGTTGCCCATGCTTGTTACGCCTAGGAAGAACCTAACCACCTCGGCCGCGGATTTGGCAACAGCCTATACTGGACCCAACCAGCACAACCGCCCTCCTGTGGTTAGCCTTAACACCACTCCTAATGAAATCCTCAAGGACCTTAATCCACTCAACCACATTGCAGTTATGTGGTATGTAGCGCGATTTTTACCTTGAGTTTGTTTTGTAATTCTTTATCCTGGAGGAACATTCTTCTAAAGATTGCTATGGGGCTGTCTGGGGCAATTAGTTTATCACCTATTATGTCTGGGTTTTGGCTTTCCACTACACGCCGATCCTGATGGAGAATGTAGATGTTGAAGTACATACCTAACCTGGCAAGTAACTTGTCAATGGACTTTATACCTGTGGGTTTTATGTAGAAGCGTATGTATATGGTGGTTCTTTGAGGATCCACTGGGGCAAAGAATGCGAGGNCTCTCATGTTTTCCGAGATATGGTTTTGCCATAGGTTGGGGTAAATGAACTCTATGTAGGTGCCGGCCTTTTGGGGATCAATGTCTAGCCTCACCTTGGGCTTCTGCCCTACATCTCTTTCCGCGGCGGCATGCCAGACGAATGTGATATCATCGATCTGCTTTAAGGCAACCCCATTTATCAGCGTCCTATTGCCTCTTCCTATCGTGTTATAGTGCACGAAGGGTAGGTGAAATCCATCAAGTTGGTTTTCCACAGCCCTTAGAAAGGAGATGTTCCAAGTTTCCCAGTACTCAGCGTATGCCTCAAGATCCTTAAGGTCATCGAAGAACTTGGGCGGTGCCTCTGGTTGCCCTGGGCCATACCACATCCACACTATACCGTATTGCTCATATAATGTATAGCTTTTGGCTTTGAGGTAGCTAGGGGGCTTCTGGCTTCTCCCCATCGCTGGGACATGCACCACATTACCTACTCCATCGAACTCAAAGCCGTGGTAGGGGCATTGAATCAATCCGTTAACAACCTTACCCTGCGATAGCAGCGCTTGCCTATGCGGGCAATAGTTCCTCAGCGCCATTATTTTCCCATCACCATCCCTCCAAAATACCATATCTTCCCCCATCCTCTGAACACTGTAGGGCCTACCCCTCTTCGCCTCCCTGGAGGAGAGGATAGCAATCCACATGGAGAATCCTACAATTTTGTTTGTCTTTTATTTCTTATGATTCTAACGCACTATTTCATTAAGATGAAGTAAAAGGAAATAATGAAGTATGAGTATGGGCATCGTGAAAGTGAAAAGACGCTGGAGGTTAAAGAGTTTATGTGAGGATGGTGAGGGCCAATGCTTGAGGGGGCATCACCACCAGCATAGCTAGCTCCGCAATGTTTTTGTTATTTTTAATTCGCCATTTTCCCTGGTTTATAGTTTAAAAATATTTATCGATTCGAAAACTAGAGAAATGCTAATAATTAAGCCCAGGAAAGCTCCTGATCGAGTTGCCAGCAATGATGAAGCACGGCGAGTTCCCTCATATCTTCCTCATTAGAACTAGGTAAGGAGCTAGGCCAGTGCTTGGATGAGGGAGTATAATTGCCTCCATTGAACGCCTATGCCGTACCCTATTCCAGCGGCGGCCGCAATCATTATCCATGCCCTGCTCCCCTCATTGGCTCTCTGCATCGCTAGAACCAGGGTGAGGGGGACTAGGGCCGCGAATTGTATCGTGTAGTAACTATAGAGCGTGTAGTTCCCAGCCGCATAAACCGCCCAGTAACCCAACCAACTGGCTAGAAGCGATGCTGGAACCGCTAGCTCCCTCCAATCCATTCCCCTAAAGACTCGGGCCCGCAGGTGAGGCTCCAGCATTAGTATGGAGAACACGATCGCCACCAAGTAAGCGCCGGGCAATCCTGAGGCGTACAGGGGCGGCGAGTAATCATTGACGAAGCTATTCAACCCAATTAACCAATCAAGTGGATTAGATGCGATGGGGCCCGGCGGCCTCGACTCCGTGAACCACTTTAGGTAGAAGAGTGTGTCGGCAATGTAGTTATGTATGCCGCCCACCATGTATATTATCGGTATTTGCGGAATTAGGTAAAGCAGGAAGGCTAAGCCGAAGAAAATCGCGCCCCNCTTGGCTCCCCGGCCGTAAAGCTCGACATATGTAAGGGCTAGGACTGGAAAGGCGCCGGGGTACTTGCTGGCCATGCCTAGGCCGCCCGCCACTGCGGAGGATAGGGATGCATTCCTGAGGTATAGATACACGGAGAGAATCGTGAAGAAACCGACATATGCATCAAGCATGGCGAGTATCCCGGCATCCCTGAACGTGGCATCCATTAATAGAACAATCATGGCTAAGGCGGCGTACTTGGCTTCACGGGTCAAGGTTAAGGCAGCTAAGTAAGTTAATGCCAGGGAAGCCATCGATAAGAGGATGCTGGGGACGCGCCAAGCCGCCGGGTAATCCCCTATCCACAGCATGGCTGCTGCGATGAAGTACTTGGCCAGCCAAGGATGCTCTAGATTAATGTAAGTCAATATNCCGGATTTATCCGGATAATAGTAACCGAGCCTCGCCGTGCATGATGAGTTACGTAAGGCGAAGCCATAGATCGAGGACGCGGATTTATTGAACCAAGCCAATCCATAATCCCCATAGTAAATAGATGGGGAAGCATTAAGCGGTGCGCATCCGGGGTACGGGGCTACGGTGACGCCGAATCTGGCTAAGGCACTGCCCAGGCCAACCTCATTAATGAAGTTCCTCGCCGCCGAGACGTACCAAATCTCGTCGCTCACGTACCCATTCATGTGGGGCTGCATCAAGTAAGCATATAGCCCGAAAATAATGATTGCGGCGATCACAGGCAAGATTATGAGGATCCTGCGCATTGCAGTGGGCCGCGTTGCTTTCTTATATCCTTGACGGCGCTGAGCGGCTCCTGAACACGTAGGTCTCAGCCAATGCGTAATTAGTTATGAAGCCAAGTATGACTCCAATCACGTAAGCCGCGTATCCATTCACGGCAAGCAAGTAATGCAATGCGTCGCTGGTGATATAAGTCACGAGCGTGCCTCCCAACCCAGCAACGTGGTACCGCGCGAGGCCTGATGCGTATGGCGTGGGCCTATCCCTGAATGTCCACCGCCTATTTAGGGAGTAATTATTGATTATGCCGGCCTCAATCGCTGGAATCAGGGAGGCAAAGTATGGAAACTCAATGACTCGCCAAAAAAGGTCCAGCACCGCCTCGGAGACAAGTAAACCAATTAGCCCAACTAAGGCGAACTTAAGGGGCCTATAACCGCTGAGCCTCAATAGGACAAGCGAGGTAGCCACTACCTGCTTAACGTAATCCAGGACTTGATGCGTGCCTAACTTGCTTACTCCCCTGGCCCGCTGACCAAAGACGTAGGGCACCTCCTTAACGGGGCCCCCCACGCAGGTCAAGACATCGAGGAGCACCTTATACTCGCCCCTAGCCCTTAAGCAATTAATTAGGAGGCTCCTCCTCACAGCGAAGAAGCCGCTCATGGGATCACGCACGCCCCTCGTGGGGGGCAGAAGGAGGTGGGCGAGCAGCGTCGCGCCTCTACTAATGACTCGCCTAATGAGGGGCCAATCAACGACGCGCCCACCCTCCACGTAGCGGCTCGCCACGGCCACGGCGTAACCAGCCTTAACCGCCTCAACCAGGAGCGGAACCACTTCAGGGGGGTGCTGGAGATCGGCGTCCATGACCACCACGACATCATGGCTCGCCGCCCTAATCCCCTCGACAACTGCGCTGCTGAGCCCCAGTCGCCTACCCCTCTCTATAACATTAAGCTTGAAGCCAAGCCTCCTCGCCGCCTGCCTCGCCTCCTCAACAGTGCCATCCGTGGATCCATCATCCACCAACACCGCCTCGAACCCATTCCCCAAAGCCTTAACCAATCTCTCAAACAGGAGGGAAATATTCCCAGCCTCATTAAGCGTGGGCAAAACAACGCTAACCTCGCTCACCTAATTTCAAGTCATTCCCAGATTCAACAGTTTTTAAGCATTCATTTCAAGTCATTCCCAGATTCCGCCAGGGCAACATTTCAATTCTTTTGTAGATTCTGCAAAAGTGTGCATCTATTTCAAGCGTGTTGCTTTTTAAGTTCGTGCTGTTTTCCTCATTCATGAAAGCAATGGTTCTGGAGAAACCGGGGCCCGTGGAGAGTGGCCCTCTTCATGAGGTTGATCTGGATATGCAGAAGCTGGGTGAGTGGGATGCATTGATTAAGGTGGAGGCTTGTGGCGTGTGCGGCACGGATTTAAGCATAGTTGAGGGTAGATTCAAGGCGCCAAGTCTGCCCCTGGTTCCAGGCCATGAAGCGGTGGGGCGAGTAATTGAGGTGGGGCGGGCCGCCGAGGAATTGGTGAAGCCGGGGGACTTGATTGGGGCATATTGGGTTCACTCGTCTTGCGGTAATTGCGAGTATTGCTTGACGGGGAGGGAGCAATTATGCATGGAGCGTCGAGTCAATGGGTTGGACCATAATGGTTGCTACGCGGAGTACATGGTGGTGGATTCCCGATACGTGGCGCAGGTGCCGCGCAACATTGATCCAGAGTCCATTGCCCCCTTCATGTGCGCAGGGCTCACTGCGCATAGAGCGGTCAAGCTAAGTGGGTTAGAGCCCGGTCGAAGGGTAGCGGTGATTGGGGTGGGCGGGCTCGGTTCCTTCGCGGTTCAATTGGCTCGACTACGTGGTTCTCGCGTGACTGCCATAAGTAGATCAGCCATGCATCTTGCCACGGCGAGGAGCCTTGGGGCCGATGATGCGGTAACGCTTAATGAGGCGAGCAAGCTATATGGTTCCTTTGATTCGGTTCTATTGTTTGCGCCATCCTCTAACCTAATGGAGACTGGGCTGAGGTTGCTGAAGAAGGGCGGCGTAATGGTGATTGCGGCTAACTTGGATGATGTGCCCAGCATGCCTTACAGATTCACGCTTGCCTCCGAGAGATGCGTTAGGAGCGTGAGCGTGGGGAGTAGGCAGGAATTAAGGGAGTTGCTGGGACTAGTTGGTGCCGGCGTGGTTAAGCCGATTCCAATAGATGTAATGCCGCTGAGCAAGGCTAACGAGGCCCTCATGAAGCTTAAGTCGGGGAACGTGAGGGGCAGGATAGTATTGAAGCCATGAATCCCCTAAGCCCATTCACGTATCGCTTCCAGGTTGAAAACCTTTTTAAGTCGTGGTTTCCGCATCCTCTAGGATGAGTCAAGACTCTCTATATAGGAGGTTATTGGATAGGGCTTACTCTATAATTACGCCCAAGGCGCAGCAAAGGGCGGAGATACCTAAGCTAGTGATTGAGACCGCGCCCAGGAAAACCATAATACGAAACTTCCTGGAGGTGGCGTCCAGGCTTAGGAGGGATCCGTCCCACATGGGGCGATTCTTCCTAAAGGAGATGGCGGTGCCCGGCGCCATTGAGGGCAACTCATTCGTGATATACGCCGAGAGAAATACAAGAACCGTGGAAATGGTTTACGAGAGGTACATAAAGTTCTACGTGGTTTGCCCAGTCTGTAACTCCATTGATACCGAGCTAATTAGGGAGGGCCGAATATATATACTGCACTGCACCGCCTGCGGAGCCAATACGCCCAGGAAAGGCATAGGCTAGGTCCATGCCGAGCAAGGTTTGCCCCATCTGCGGCAGGGAGACTAATACATTAATAGAGGGCATGTGCCCAACCTGCTACGCCGAGAGACATAGATTAATCGCTGTTCAAGGACCAATAAGGCTGCTTGTCTGCAAGTCATGCCTATCAGCTTACCAGAAGGGGAGGTGGGTTAAGGATTGGCGGCAAGTAGCTCAGAAGGCAGTGCAGTCATCAATAAAGCTGAGCGGGTCAATAACCAATATTGGGATAAGCCTAGTGGGCGATCCATTTGGGTCCGTATCGGCCCACGTGAGAGCCAGGGGGAGGATCCATGATGCGCTAAGTGAGACTGAGGAGGAGGCAGTGGTGCCGCTTAACATTGTGCTTGACCTATGCCCCACCTGTAGATANGTCTATACGGAGCGAGAAGCCGCAGTAATTCAAGTGAGGCGAGTTGGGAGGCCAATAGATAATGAATTAAGGACGGCCCTGGAGAGCGTGGTTAGAATCACGTTGGCCAAGAGCGATGAGGTCCAGAGGGGTGCAGTGATTGATGCTAAGGAGGTCGAGGGCGGCATAGACATAAGATTAACCAATACAGGCATAGCTAAGTCGATAGTAATGGCAATCCATAAATCATTCCCAAGCAGAGTCATACAGACGGAGAAAATAATCGGAGTCAAGGACGGCAAGCACGTATCTAAGCTAATATTCTCAGTGAGAATAATAAACCTCAGGAAAAACGATGAAGTATTGATAGATGGAGTGAAGTACAGGGTGAAGGAGGTCAGGAGCAACTCAATTAATCTGCTTGATGAGCATGGGAAAGACATAACCATGGGTTTCGATAAACTCACTAAGCGAAAAGTAATCATTAACCAATGACTCATTGCTAAGCCTTAAATGGCGCTCATCTTCATCATAAATTGCGTTACCACTTAGTGGACACGCAAAGCTCATAAGAAACAAACATGTATGCCCCTATAGAATGCTCAATGAGTCCCTTGAGTCCGGAATCAATTCGGAGACTATTGATAAAACGAACGACAAGCCTCGCCCTTTAGGGCGGGGAGGAGGTCAGCCCATGTTAGGGTTAATCATGTAACTATGCTTAATCGTTCTCACCGGTCTCCTAGCTTAATGCGGTTTTTCGGTGGATTAATGGACCTAGGATGCTTATTAATAGATCGCTGCTTTTCCTTGTTGACCCCATAACAGCATCGCGCATTGCGATTCTAAGCATGGGTCGAGGCAACTTGAGTAATCGCTTCATTAAATCATGGTCATAGAGAAACGGGTCGGCTATTCTCCTGTAATTGGTCATTTTCCTCATGAATGGGCCGAACNCCTCATTTAGCTTCATGTAGTAATCGCTTCCATTGTGTATCGCGTCAATCGCTAATTTGCTCGTTATCATTGCGGGATTAATGCCAGCGCCATTAGTTGGTATAACGCTGCCCACGGCATCCCCCACCAGGTAAGCATCGCCGCTCGCATTGATGAGGCCGCCCACGGGTATAGTCTTGGATAATACGCCTCGCTGAATTGGTTTGAGGTTGAATCGCTCAATGAATCGCCTATGAAGCTCCAATAAATCATTGCCCCCGCTCCAAGCCGCGTCCCCCCGTACCCCAAGCCCCGTGTTTAGGGATCCATCGCCGCGCGGAAATATCCATGCATAGCCGCCGGGAGCCAGCTTTGGATCCATTATTATGATGGCCTCCTCCTCATCGAATTTGCCGAGGGCCCGTTGACTGGTCGCCACTATTAAGTCCCTTGGACTAAAGTTAGTTGCGTTCGCTGCCTTACTGAGGATGGATGGGTACGCGTCTGCCCCCATTATTCTCCGCGCCTCTATGATTGATTCTCCGCCCCTCCCCTTGACTACGCANCGCTGCCGAGCCCCGGCCTCGCAATTAGTCACCGTGGCGGAGAACATGACGGTTGCGCCCCTATTCTCAGCCTCATCTATTACGTGAGCAATCATGGCTCCCTTATCGATCACGAGGGAATCGAATGGGAAGGTGCCGATAGACTCGTCCCCAATCACCACGTTTAACCTACGGATCCTGTTAAGGATTACATCGTTGGTTAGCGTGGAATCCAAGGTGTAAGCCAAGAGATCGCTTAAATGCCTTGGGATATACTTGCTCAGCAATTCCTTAGAGGGCAGTAATTCGCCGCACACTATGGGTCCATACCTAATGCTCTTCTTATCGATGAGGACCACATCAAGCCCAGCCTTAACTGCCTCTAATGCAGCAAATGATCCCGCGGGGCCCGACCCCACTATTGCCAAATCCATCATAATCAAGCCCCACCACCAGTAATTAAAGGTAAGCCCCTAAATCGTGACGCGCTCAAGTGCTGCATGTGGTTGTGTGGAAATATTTATATATGCGTTACCATTAATTGGACACTCAGTCCATGACCCTAATAATTAAAGACCACGCTCGGCTCCTTCCCGCTCAACTCAACTAATTGCTTAAGCACTCTAGCCCGAATATCCGCATCTCTTTCCTCTAGGAGCGGTTTCCCATCATCTATTACCTTCTCTATTAATTGTGTTGGGGATCCATCGCTGCACTGAATTGAGCGTCCCCACCTAGTCACTACATCCCTAAAACCTGGACACCTATGCACTTGCTTGAAGCCCGGTAACTTGCCTCTCTTCGTTATGGGAACCCATTTCCCGCTCTTCTCATCGAACGCCTCAACTATATCCATGCTGATGTCTATGCTTGGCGGGAAGGCTATGGATGTGCCCACCCCAAATGAGTCCGCCGAGTCCCTTAGTGATGCTATTGATGCCTCATCAAGCCCACCGCTCACTATTACCTTAATGTCGTGTCCCATGGCCTTCATGCTCCACTTAACCTCATTAACTATGTCCCTCATATTGCCCCGCCGGCTCCCCGGCGTGTCCAGTCTCACTCCCGCCAATCTTTTGCCGAGGACCTCAATTGCCTTAGCGGCTTCCTCCCTCTCATCCAGGAATGTGTCTGCCAACACTATGCGCGGCACATCGCTTGGAACCGCCTCATCGAAGTACTTCCAAGCAAGCGCGTGATCCCCCATTGCGTGCTTGAATATTATCATCAATGCGTGGGGCATGGTTCCGCTTGCCTGTATCCCCAGTAATTCAGCGCCAAGGGTTCCAGCCACTCCATCGCATCCACCTATATAAGCTGCCCTATCCGCCATTGGTTGAATGGAAGGGTGAAGCGCCCTAGCGCCGAAGAATAGGCACTGCTTATCCATTATGAGGCTCTTTATTCTGGCTGCCTTACTTGATATTGATGAGTAGTGACGGAGAATGCCCAGTATCGGGGTCTCATACGCCGCGAAGTCCACGTACCGCCCCTCAATCACGAGGAGCGGTTCCTTTGGTAGAAATATCGTTCCCTCCCTCATGGAGTAGACATTAACCCTTAGATTAGCTCTCCTGATTAATTCAATTACCTCCGCTAATCCAGTGAATAAGCCCCAGGAGTAGCCCTGGGGAAGCCCCATCACGTGGAACTCAGCCCTTACTCGCACGTCCTCAAGCCCCGCCTTCCTAATGGTTTCAAGGGTTCTAATGAAGTAGACATCGGTCACGTCGCCTCGAATCACTTCATTCTCCTCAGCCACGTGGAATGCCCTATCATTCATGGAGGAGAACTCGATGAATCGATTATTTAAAGATATAGTGGCAAAGGCGATTATTTAGTTCAATCCGAAATGATCCGCGACTCACGAGTTTCCAGCGGATTCCTGGGTTACCCTGTTCTGAGCACCTCCATTGGCCTAACTTTGGCTACGCGCCTTATAGGAACTATCGACGCTATTATGCTTATGATTATTGATGCCGCGAAGCCAAGCGCAAAGAGCGAGGGCAGCGGCACTATCTCTATATTAATTGAGTAACCCAGCGCATTAAGGAGTGCCGAGACCCCGTGTGCGCCGTAGAAGCCAACCACCACTCCAATAATTGAGCCGATGATGGTCATTATTATGGATTCCGCCATGAACATTATCATTATTTGTGAATTGGATGATCCAATTGCCTTCAGTATACCTATTTCCCTAAGCCGCTCATTTATGTTCATCAGCATGGTATTGGCAATGCTGAGGCCAGCTATGGCTAGGCTAAGCACTATTATGAGCACGAAGAATGTATTGACGAGGCTTATCACATTCCCAATGGCTCCTATTATGTTCTGCTGCTCATATACTTGAGCATCCGGGTAAGCCACGTGAATCGCGTTCACAAACGTGGTTAGGGTGGTGGATGAGTCCCTAGTTAACTTCACGAATATTGTGTTGACGAATCCATTTACCCCCAATTGGGTCTGCAGGTAACTGAGCGACGTAACGACTATATTCACTTGGAAGCCGAATAATCCCCCAAATATGCTTGAGAAGATGCCGGCCACCCGCAGCTTAATCACTTGATACGTGGAGCCCAATCCCCCTAATCCCTCGGGCACCATGACGTAGATATAATCCCCAACTCCCACGCCCAGCTTCTCCGCGAGTTGACTGGATATTATGCAGTCCCCCGGCTCCTCTATTAATCCCCCGCTGATTAAGTTGGGATAGAAGTATTGAAGCGATGAGGTGGGCATCCCTATCAGCGTAATGGATTCCCCATTCACCACCGCGTTCCCAATTAGAATAGCAGGCACGGCGCTCGAGACGTAATTCATGTGAGTCATGGCTGAGGCCACTTGTTGAGGCATAGCTATGGTGGATGAGTATATTATCACGTCGGCCGGCAATATGCTCTTCACCTCATTAGTTACCGATAATTGAACTCCATGTGTGACCGNCTCCAGAGCCACCATGAGCGCCACGGCGTATATTATGGTGAGCGTCGTCAATATTGTCCTGCTCCGCTTGCTCCGCATGTTCTTGATGGCCAGCTTCACCAGTAATCCATAATTCATTGATTAAGCAATATAGTTCAGAATAAAAATCTGCCTCAGCGGTGAAGAAGTGAAGCCGCTGCGGAGCCCAGTACTCTGCGCGTCCCGCTTATTTCTGCNCTCATTGCAGAAACGTTAATAAAGGTGGATTGCATGGAATGGCTTGGTTAATTGAGGTGAAATGAGCTATGGGAGCATTGACAATAGTGGCCAAGTACTTAATAGAGGCCGCAGTAGAAATACAAGGTTTGGTTGATAAACCCGATATAGTTGGGGCATTATTCAGCCAAACCGAGGGGCTCCTTGGAAGCGAGCTCGATCTCCGCAATCTACAGAACACGGGCAGGATAGGCAGGATAGAGGTCGAGGTTGAGCATAAGGGGGATAGAACCGTAGGCAAGATATACATCCCCTCCAACCTGGATCGCTACGAGACATCGCTTCTGGCCGCCATGCTTGAATCCGTCGATAAGGTGGGTCCATATAATGCCAAGGTTCAGGTACTCAAGATAAGCGACCTAAGGGAGGAGAAGCGCAAGAAGATAATGGATCGCGCCCGCGAGCTTCTCTCCAAGATAGAGGCCGAGACTCTGCCCGACACCAAGGAAATAATCGAGCGCTTCGTGGATGAGATGAAGGAGGCCGAGCTGGTGAAGTATGGCCCCGAGGGCCTCCCCGCTGGTCCAGACGTGGAGAAGTCGGACACCGTTATAATAGTGGAGGGCAGGGCAGACGTGATTAATTTATTGAAGCATGGCTACCGCAATGTAGTGGCCATAGAGGGCGCCTCCGGCGGTATACCCAAATCAATAGTGGATTTAAGCAAGAAAAAGACAATAATAGCGTTCGTGGATGGGGATAGAGGCGGGGACCTGGTTTTAAGGGAGTTACTTAAGTCAGTTGATGTGGATTACGTTGCGAGAGCCCCAAGCGGTAAGGAGGTTGAGCAATTAACGGGTAAAGAGATATCCAAGGCCCTCCGCAATAAGTTACCAATAGAGGAGTACTTGCTAACCATTGAGAAGAAGGAAAGACAAGTAATAGAGGAGGCCAAGCAGGAGGCTAAGGAGCATAAGGCAGAACAGAAGGAGGCCCCGCAGGAAGTCACATTAGCCGGCGCCGTTGAGGTGCCCGTCGAGAAGCGTGAACCAACTCCGGAAGAGATTAAAATAGAGAAGCCGCACTTAACTCCACCAATGCAGCTGGAGGTTAAGGTGCCGCCCCAAGTAATTGAGGACATGAAGAAGCTAGAGGGCACTCTTGAGGCGATTATCTATGATGAGAATTGGAACGTGATTAAGCGCGTCCCAGTGCGTGACCTAGTTGATTCAATTCAACAGGTAAGCAATGCATACGCCGTCGTATTCGATGGGGTCTGCACGCAGCGCCTAGTTGATGCCGTTGCCGCCAAGGGCGTTAAGTTAATGGTTATGTCCCGCCTAGGCAATATAGCTAAGGTGCCGGCCAACCTTCAATTGGCCTCGATAAGCGACATGATAAAAACAATTGAGGAGGCACCTAAGTCCCCGGCCTAGCCGAGGAAGTCAAGGATACTGCCTCCTCCTCTTTTTTCCCTTAAAGCGGATTCATTGACCCCCAAAGGCTCCAGTATGCGCATGGCTGCCGGAATCACTTGCTTCTCCACGTAATAATCAATATCTATATCCTCATTGCCCTTAATGAGCGCTATGGGCACGACGCGATCCGCTAACCTGCCCTCCCCCTTAACAACGACGAAGCCTATTTGATCCCCCTTGCCCACCCTGAATCCGCGCTCGATTAATTTACGGGCCGCCGCCACGTGAGGCGCAATTACCTTATACTCATCAATGGATTTGTCCAGGGTCTTCCATATTATCAATGAATTCAAGTCAATGGAGTGTTCCCGCAGCTTCTTGATGATTCCCCTCACGTACTCTATCGCTGCGTTGGTTCCCCGCTTCAAAACTAGTTCAGCAACCTCCTCCTGGACATCCTTAGCCAAGTCGCACCAATCACCCCTCGCCGCCTCGAAACCAACTATATCTATATCACCATTTGGAAGCAACCCAATGTACCTCTTCTTTGACTCAGTCAATAATAATTTATCATACACCTTATCTATCTTAACCTCGAATCCATCCTTCTCCTCCTTCTCAATCAATTTACTTATCACGCCCTCATCATTCAATAGGAATAAGCTATCGGTGTCTCCATAAATCACTCTCCCCCCAATGGATTCAGCGAACTTTATGGCGCTGGTTAAGAGGGATCTACCCCAGGCAGTAACGGCCTCAGCCACCTCCCTCCTATACCACCGAGCCCCAGTCCAGCCGCAGTAGCCATACATTGCATTAGCCATTATCTTTAGTGCACGTTGACGCGCATCCAGGTAAATGAATTCCGGCGACTTAGCCTCGATTAGCCTCATTTGTTCTCGAATGCTTCTCCGAGCACTCACCAGCTTCTCCAGCATTCTGGGATACAGTCCCCGCGGCGATTTAAGGAATCTATACCCAACCTCCGGCGCAACATAGCAATCGCACTCGCCCTCCATTAATGTGTCCGGCGACACATTGAACCTCATCATTATGCTGGGATACATGCTGGAGAAGTCCAGCACCGCCACGTTATTATGGAGGCCGGGACGCGGCTCCAGCACTATCGCGCCCCTATACGGCTCGTACTCCCGCTCCACCCTATTTGGAGCGAGTTCCCCAGCCCTATATGCCTCATGCATTATCATCCACTCCACCCTGGCCCCCACGCTTGCCTCAACAACTTGATCCAGGGGGAGCCCCGATATATTGGCGAGTTGAATTATGTGGGGCAAAAGCTTCTCGCCCAGCCTAAGCGTGCTCACCGCATCATCCCTAGCATACTTAAGCAGCTCATCTCGCTTGCTCGCATCATCCCAGTACCTATGTATATCATGGCCCGGAATCAGGACTCGCTCGCTTCTCTTCATTACTCCAAAGTACTCAGCGGCATAGTCAAGGCTCTTCCTCTTTATATCGCTCATTTCCTGTATAACTCCATACAAGTCAATATGGGCTCTTCCTATTATGGACCAGTGGCCATACGTGCTTTGCTCAGGCGCAGTGCCGTACTTAGTGATGGGTAACTTAACGCCGAGCACAGATGCCCTCCTAACCAGGTAAGGCAGGTCGAATCTACTGGAGTTATAGCCGAATAATATGTCCGGATTCAACTCGTTGAGTTCACGAACGAAGTCCCGAATCAATTTCTCTTCATCGCCATCATTAACGAGCAGCTTAATGTTACCCGACCAATCCATCATGGAGATTATTATTATTGGATCCCGCTCCGGGCTAGGCGACCCAAATGGGTTATAGACCTCAATATCGAACGCGACGTATCTAAGTGGCGGAACTAACGTGGACTCCACTTGGACTGGATCACTGGTTGCCCTATAGAATGCATCTATCCCAGTCCCGAATCCATCGCTTGGCTCCGCCTCAAACTCCATCCACCCAGGCTTAATGCCTTTATCAATCATGTACCTAAGCGTGAACCTTATATCGGCCTCAAGCACATCCTGAACGCCCTTTATGGTTGCCGCTCGCTCCCGTGCATCCCTCACCTTATCCGGAGTCGTCACAATTATCTTGGCCACCTTCACCGGCTTCCCAAATAGCTTCCGCTCCTCGATCTCGATGCTGATCACGTTCCGCATCCTCCTTAACTCGCTTACGGCCTCCTCATTGCTTAGGATGGCGTAGAAGTATGGCCTGAATCCCCTATGAGCCACAGCCACGTGCTTCCCATCCTCGCTCACGCCGAATACCCTTATTTCAGGCTCGTTATTCACTATGCCGTAAGTGATATCGACCGGAAATATCCTGATCCTCAAATTATTCACTGGATTATATAGTGATTGACTGGGTAAAAAACTTTTTAAAAGGCGCGATAGGTGTCGAGGCGATATTAATAGAGGTGATTAGATGAGTAATCAAAACGTTAACTCAGAGGTACAGGAAAAGATAACTCAGGCGCTTTATTACCTGGAGCGCATAGTGCAGGACATGGGTATACCCAGGAATATCAGGAGGGCGGCCAGCGAGTCAGCCAAGATCCTTAAGAATGCCCAAATGAGTCCCAGCCTCCGCGCAGCCACGGTGATCGGCATACTGGATGATGTATTATCCGACCCCAATATGCCCCTATTCAGTAGGGTAATGATTCTCCAAATAATTGCAGTGCTTGAGCAGGTAAGGGACTAGTATTACTAAACTATTTTGTATGTATTGTTTTTAACTGGATGCCTTAATTAACCATCGTGCGGCTAATCATAGAGCGCAAGGGCGATCTAATACTTGTGGAGGATGGATTGATCAGCAAGGAGTTTAAGGCAATGGAGGATGCCCTCGCCTTCATAAGAAGCAGACTAGCGGAGGAGCAATGCGAATTCAGGAATTGGTACATAAGGTTCCCCCTCAGCAGACTCCTTGATTTCGCCAAGTACGCCTACGAGAGCGGCGCCTCCCCTGGGCATCCCTATAATGCAATTGCATCCAATTACTTCAGGGAGAGGGGGCTAAGTAAGTCCAATGTCAGGGCCCTCATGCCAACATTAACTGGCCTCGGCATGATTAGGAACGGCGAGATCAATGAAGAATTAATTGAATTAGGCTCATTAATATCAAGGGGGTACTTAACCGAGGCGGCGGCGCTGCTTGGGAAGGCGGCATCCAGGAACTGCGTATTGAGGGAATTAATGGGGGGACCAATAGAGGGATTAGCCCTAAAGTTTGGATTAACGAGGCGCGATGAGGTGGAGTACACGAGGCAATTAGTGGAGTTCATTCAATCAAATGGATTAACGGCATGCGGTAGATTCGTCGATCAATTCTTCTCGGAGTCCTGCGAGGGCTTCGATATCTCCCTTAACTGCGTGCCAAGCCTCCTCCTCCGGCTAATGCAGTACCTGATCTCCATAGGCAAGCCGCCGGAGCTGCGGGAGATAATTAATCCTCCAGAGCTCTACTCGGTCTCCACGAGGGATGGCGCCGTCTACGTGGCGAGGAGGGACAGCGATGTTCCCCTCATGAGGGTGTTGGGGGACTTCAAGGTCTTTAACTCAATGAGCTTCATACCTAGCATGCGGACCTGGTTGACAAGCATGGAGCCACTAATATCAAAATCCCTCAGGGACGAGGCGCCTCACGTGGTTGTTCTTCTCCCGCTCCTCCTTAAATCCAGTAATTGTTATGGGCGTAAAGTGCTTCTAGGCATCTACTCAAGGGATGGGAGCGAGGCAGTGAAGGTATATGACTTAAAGGATTTGTGATCTGTCCTCCTCCCATTCTGAAGGACAAGGGTTCCCCGAGGTCTAGAGGGGGCTGCGCCTCCTTACTGGGCGCTACTCCTTCCTCTGGCATTGGTGGTCGGCCCTCGTTCCCCAAAGATTGAGGGGAAGCTAATTACCCCTACTAATCAAGAGCATCCCACTGCTCTAGCAGACTAAAAGGCGAGGTTTCTCGTTCTTTTTATGAGGGCTCAAGGAGGTGAAGAACCTAGCCGCCAAGGGAAGAGCGCTAGACTAATTCTGTCCTCAATGGTTGCAAATGAGGAGCCTGGTCTCTAGGGTTTGGAATTAAGTCAGAAAATTTATTTACTTAAATAATTTATCATATTTATGGGTAAATCACGTAAATCATTAATTATCGAGTTAATGGTCTCAATAATAGGACTAGTTATAGTTTTATTAGTTATGTATACCCCAATAAGCATCTTGGCTCCCCTTGGCAACATGCTTAATCCAGGCATGGGCNTTGGGGTATGGGGCTCAGCGCCGCCCCCCGGCATAGGTTGCAGTAATTCCACGGTAATCCTCAACTCATCGAAGGCCCAAGTAATTGTCTGCATTACGTCGGATGGCTTCATCAGGATAGCCTCAAACGAGGATTGGGCCCTATTCTATGAGCAGGGATATCTAACCGCTGAGTATAGATTGGCGCAATTAATGTTCATGCGGGCAATGGCTGAGGGCAATCTATCATCCATAGTTGGCCCCTCAATGATTCAAAGCGATGAATTCTATAGAACCCTTGAAACAACTATTACGGCCCAGGAAACCCTTAATCAATTAAATAAGTCCAGCGCAGTGTATAGGGATCTCTACTATTATACTCTCGGCGTTAATTCATATATTAAGTCGATGCCGGCCTCCAGGGTTCCCATAGTCTTTAAGGTGCTTGGGTACGCCCCCACTCCATGGTCCATTAGGGACACGTTCGCCGTTCAACAATTGCTCACCTGGAGCCTCAGCGGCACTGATGACCCCTTGGCGTTCACGTTCGCCTTGGAGAACATGCCGAGGCAAGCCATTGAGTCGCTGTACCCGGCTTACCCGCCCTCTATTCAGTTCCCAATATATCCAAGAACCCTTAATCCAAGCATATACATTGGTCCCGGCAACTTGGTTAACCTGAGTCTTTACTCCATGAATCCATTGCCTCCAGGGATCTCTCTTCCCCTACTGAATAAGGCTATTGAGGAGGCCATAGCGTTCTTCCAGGGAAGCGACCCAGCCTACTCAGACTCAATAGTTAGTAAAGTGCTTCAGGGCTTCAACCCATTCAGTCACGTAGTGATTGGTTTAACTGATGCGGGCAGCAATAATTGGGTGGCTAATTCAACCCAGGGAGGCGCGTTGCTGGCCAATGATCCACATCTAACAACAACAGTCCCCTCAATATGGCTTGGCTTTCAATTGGTGGCGCCCGGCATTAATGTGGTTGGAGTCGATTTCCCCGGCNCCCCCGGCGTTATTCTCGGCCATAATCCATACATAGCTTGGGGAGCCACGGACGCGGAGCCCCAGGTATGTTACTTCTACGTGGAGGAAACCAGCCCCCGGCATCCAGGTGAGTATTTCCATAATGGTTCCTGGATACCCTTCACGGTAATTCATGAAGTGATCAATGTTAAGGGAAGCGGAGAAATAAGGTATACAGTGGAGAGGGCCGCCAATGGCGTTGTCGTGAGCAATTACAGCAATGTAGTTATAGTGATGGATTGGACCGGTCTTTACCCCAATGACGAGGTGGCAGCATTCCTCGGCTTCGATACAGCCAAGAACCTCACGGAATTCCTCTCCTCCCTAAGTAACTTTGCGGTGGGGATCCAGAACTTTGCCTATGCCGATGATAAGGGCAACTTCGGAATATTCGCGTATGGTCTCTATCCAGTAATAGCGATGGGTAACCCAAGGGCTGTGCTTCCCGGTTATGGCAATTATGATTGGATAGGCTTCATACCTAGAAGCAAGCAACCATTCGTGCTTAACCCATACACGGGCTTCGCCGCAAGCGCGAATCAGGTCCCAGTGTCGCCGGGTTATCCATACTATGTTGGTTGGAGTTATGAGAGTGGTTTCAGAGCGGATGAGATAAATACGGATCTATCCAGGTTCAGGGAGGAGGGCAACCTCTCCATGTCATCCATGGAAGCCATGCAGCTGGATATTCATGATTACTCCACCAATATATTCCTGCCCCCGCTTCTCTCTGCATTGATTCATGGCAATACGAGTCCAGTTGGTCGTGAAGCGATTAAGTTATTGAGCGAGTGGAATGGCAACTTCTCGATCAATTCATCGGCGGCTACAATCTATTATTACTGGTTGAATTATTACTTGAACGATACTTTCCTCCCATGGCTGACTTACTATAACATAACGCCGGCCGAGGGCCTTGGCCAATTCTCCTTCTTCCTGGGTCCAGACTCC
Organism: Thermocladium sp. ECH_B; assembly: GCA_001516585.1. Classification (NCBI taxonomy): domain Archaea; kingdom Thermoproteati; phylum Thermoproteota; class Thermoprotei; order Thermoproteales; family Thermoproteaceae; genus Thermocladium; species Thermocladium sp. ECH_B. The sequence continues at coordinate 3,734 of LOBW01000010.1, read as the reverse complement.
GATTACCATGGCCAACTCATCCTTGACCTAGCCAATTGGACAGTTAATTATCCTGACTCCCCATGGTTTAACGATCCATTAACCGGCGAAGCCAGGAATGCCGATTACGTCATGTTGCTCGCCTTTAACCAAACAATGAATTACCTAAGCAAGCTNCTGGGACCAAACCCCAGCACATGGATGTGGGGCAGGCTACATAAGAGGCTGCTCGCCAGCTTCTTCGGATTATCCGGGCTCTCGATTGGTCCATTCCCATCCCCCGGCGACAGCAATACGATTAATGCAGCATATGGATTAACCGCTACGCTGGGACCCAGTTGGCGGCTGGTTGTGGATATGGCTAATCCACTTAACGCTGTCGGCGTCTACCCCGGCGGCATTTCCGAGCACCCATTAATGCCTCTCTATAACGATACCACGGCTTACTGGTTACTGGGCAAGTACTACACATTAATTCCCACGGGTTTACCCGAGGCATTTTACTATCTATATATACCAGGTGTCAAGCCATGAGGAACACATTGCTTGCCTTTATAATTAACGCCATCCTGTCGCTCGCGTTATCCCTGCTTGGCTACTGGGAATTATTGTTTGCTCCAGCGGCAATATTAGGGTTTTTGCTGCATTTAAGGCCAAGGACATCCCTATGGGTCACGGGCTCCTCGGGCGCCCTAGGCGTCCTAATCTCAATCTTGGCATTGCCATATGCTCTTCAGAACGGCGAAATAACCGCGCTAATAATGGGGCTACCGGGCGGCGCCGCGGCCCCCCTCCTAATTACGCTGCTCCTAGCCCTCCTGANCTCAGGCATAGGCGGTGCACTTGGCGCCATAATAGCCAGGCTTGCCGCCTCCTGATAATTATTCATCAATCACATGTGCTTCGCGTTTTTCACTTGGAAATGTATGAAGGATAATTGTTTTGTTGCGTATTTAGTTTATGAGTAAAGTTTTTTAAGGTAATTGATAGCTGTTTATTCATGGAGCAGTCGACATCTCTCCTAGAGGTTAAGTTGAAGTCTATTCCGCGGGACTCAAGGAACATGTTGATACTGTCGTGTCCAGAGCCGAGCCTGGCCTCTGTGGTCTCCATAGAGTACGTCATAGATGCGTTGAAGATGGAGGAGATAGGGGCCATTAAGATAGGCAGCATATCGCCGGTGATAACGGTTATAGAGGGAGTCGCTAAGTTGCCCTATAGGTTATTCTATAAAAAGGATAATAATCTAGTCACGATTAGGCAGCACGTTCCAATACCTCCCAACGCGTATAAATTATTCATTGAGAAGATACTGGACTGGGCGGATGAGAACGGCATAACCAAGGTGGTTTGCTTAACCTCGATCCCAGCCCTCGGCGATAATGAAACGGATAATATATACTTCGTAACCGAGGAGAGCCATGTGCAGGAATTCAAGTCCCTTGGATTAGTGCCATTAAGTGAAGCCACGTTAACGGGCCTAGAGGCGGAGTTCCTGGATGCGGTTTTATCCAGGGGAACCTTGACAGGCGCATTATTATTGGCGGAGNCCAAGCTCCTCACATCCATAAATAACCTAATTAAGACGGGTAGGATAGCGTCGTCACAAGACGTCCTCTACATACTTAATCAGACCGTCGGCAGATTCGGCCCAGACGTGTCGGCCGCAATAAAGTTAATCAAGGGCATATCGCTGCTAACTGGGATAAATATACCAATAGATAATTTGGAGGACCACGCGAAGAAGTATGCCTTCCTCATAGAGAAGAATCTAGAGGAGTACTTCAAGCAGCCGGAAAAGGAGAGGGTGCCAACGGTTCTCTGAATCCCACACTGACCTCCTCCCCGCCCTAAAGGGTTCCCCAAGGTCTTGGGGGTTACGCCCTATGGTCGCTACTCGTTTCCCTCCCGAGCCGGTATTGTGGGGTCGGCCCCTCACTCCCCATTCCCAAAGAATTGACCGGCCGAGAGCCCCATCCCCAGAGATTTCTAAGCTTTACCCCCCGCCCTGAAGGGCGAGGTTTGCCGTTCGTTTTATCATATCGTGTATGCTGTGAATATCATGAGGAGGCCCATTATCATGGCCACGCCATTGATTAGAACGTCGTTATATGAAAAGTGAGCCAAGGCCAGCCTCACCCATCGCCCCCTTCTCTTCACGAATTCTCCCCTCTCCGTGAATATGTCTAGAATCATGTGGCTCGGCCCCATCAATAAGCTGCCCATCATTACCTCCACGTAAATTAGTTCCATTACTCGTCCAGATAAGTAATACAGTAGAATTATAATTGCGGCGCCGGGCAATGCCCCCCAGAAAATGCTCCTAGGAATTGTATGGGTTAAGGGCGTTCGCCTCACGTAGCCGCGCCTCTCCTCATGGCCTAATCCATCTATTATCAAGTTCCCCGTCACTGACATTAGGAGAGCCAGGAACAGGGATTCCGGGAATGGGTTCCTAACCAAGGTTAATGATAATGTCAGTAATCCCGCGGAGAAAACGTAGTGAGTAATGAGCTTCAATTATCCATTCGCCCCATCATGTCCTCAATCTTATTCGCTAATTTAATCTTAACGCTTATGCCGCTTACTCATGTTAATTGGTTAAACGTGATGCGTTAATTAAGGGCAGTGACCCCTATTGGTTCATGATCATAAAGAAGGAGATACGTATAGATAAGGACGATAGATGCGGCTCAGTGCATCCCGTGTACAGCGTGATAGAGGAGCTGGGCGAGTTAAGGAGTGGCGAGGCGATAATGGTCACCGTCAATGATGAGGACTGGGTGAGAACCCTTAAATCCGTGGCGGAGCTTCGCAGGGTAAATATAATTGATGCGGGCCAGGAGAGGGGTTACTGGAGGTTCATCATCACGCGCTTCTCTGATGAGCAAAAAGCCTCCTAGTTACTGGGTAGAAAACATCTATTCCAATGGGTATCCTGCTTGATCTGCCGAGCGTCATGCTATGTATTATGCTGGATTTAAGCAGTACGTCCAGTGAAGCCACCTTGAAGCTATCGGCTCTATCTATTCGACCTATCACTGTAACATCGCTCCTATGTGGGGTTAATGACTTCACGGCAGCCATGAAGCCGGGCGAATGATACACCCTATACTCGCTTGAGGCATAATCATTAGAGGCGTGGGGCCTAATTATGTGATCTATCATCGCTGAATCAATGGTTAACTTAGCCGACATTATTAGGATTGGGGTTGGGGTCACCAAGTACCTATCTAGGAGGGTCTCCAGAATAAACCTCAGGTACTGCGCCGTTGGCTCGCTCACGACGGCGCCCCTAACCAAGTCCTCCCCAGCCTCGTCCCGGTACTGCTCAACCTTGCCTTGCTTACTTATGGTTATGTCATACATGAATGCTTCCCCCCTATATACCGTGTAAATGGTAAAGTAGTAACTGCCCCTGCCAATTAATGGTCTCTCCACGGTATCCGTGCTATCAATGGATCTAAATGGCTTAATCTTGATATGCCTCCCCCTGCATTCCTTGGCGAAATTTATTCTCCCCTTGCTATCCATCACTATAGCCATGCTTCTTCCGCTCATCTTGATCCTCACGCATGGGTGGCCAATGGTCAACACTATCCTGGGCAACACAATGCAGTAACTCAATAATTATTTTATTAGAATATCAATTAAAATCAGGCAACGTCAGGCGAGCAATACCTATGAATAAGCCCTGAATCCCGCGGAGTTTCCTAATCAATTGCTTTTTATTGAGGCTTCACATTAATGTGTCA
>LOBW01000009.1 GCA_001516585.1 Thermocladium sp. ECH_B | reverse complement strand
TCCCCCCTCGAGAAGTGATTAATCACATTCCTTATATCTATCTGACCTCCTCCCCGCCCTTGAGGGCGAGGATTCCCCGAGGTCTAGAGGGTTACGCCCCTTTCACGGGCGCTACTCGATTATGATCCACGATAAAGGAGAGAGGCCTCCTAATCGTCGAGATCGTTATGCCGGTAGCCTTCTTCAATATATTTAAAGCACCATTCAAGTCACTGTGCAATTTATGCCCTTTAGGACAGTTGATTACGCCTCTCGGCCCCCTCTCAACCTCAATACCATGATAAGCACAATACTTGGACGTATTATACTCAATGACCTCAAACACACGAATACCGTATTCTTGAGCCTTCAACTCAATGACCTCCATGAGTTTACGATAAGACCACAAGTTCACCGTGAACTTATTACCCTTTTGTTGAGCGATATTGAAGGGGTAGCCCAAGTAGATGGCTGAGACGCCTCGTTCGTGAAGCGTCTTAAGCAAGTGAGAAGCGAAATTCCTATACAAGTGAAGAAGCCTCCTAGTTAGTTTCTTGAATAGTCTCCTCCTCTCCCTATTAAGCTCATAATACGCCTCATACTCCTCTAGGTTCATCATCTTGTCTGACAAGGATTGTGCCTCAGCTATCCTCTTCCCGAAATAGAAGTAATCCTCCTTCGCCCTAACCCCCTTATAAAGAAGCCAAGAACCATCATCAATCACCACGCTCGCCAAGACATTGATGCCTAGATCTATGGATGCTGCTTTATTACCCTTCGGTGATTTAACTTGAATGCTCTTCCTCTCACCCCTCACGACGTGCTTACTCCTCCTTCCCGTTTTAGTCTTCTCAACACCAACCTCCACGGGAATGGAGGCATACCAAGCATTTCCAACCTCATCGTAATAAATCTCCAGCCTGCCTTGCTTGCCGTGCCACCTCAATCTGCCGGCGAACTCCACTTCGAGACCGAAGTCCTTTAGGACTAGTTTCTGTTCATCCACGACATACCTATCCTGCCTAATGACTAGGAGGAGTTTTCTCTTTCCAGTCTCCCCATCCTTCCAATACTTCGGCGGTGAAACGTGGTTCATGTGAGATGGTAGTTTGTTTTCCTTCCTCAACCTCAATAGGGAGAAGAATGAACCCCACGCCTCGTTGTTCTTCTGCATGACTGCTTGCGCGTTGACCCCCAATTCTTCCTTGTACTTCTCGTAGCATTTACCCCACGTTCCCTCGAAGTCCACTTTTTCACCGCGAAAGAATTGCTGCCTCCTCTCATAATTAACCTCGTTAAAGAGTTTGGCAGAGGCGTCGGCTAGTCTTCTGAGTTTTCTTTCTTGGAAGCCGTTTGGTAGGAGGCGAATCACGATGGTTCTCTTGTTACTGCATTTAACTTCTTTGATGTCCTCTCCCGGTATTGCGGGGGAAGTCGGCCCCCGCCCCCCATTCCCAAGAAATTGACCGGAAGAGGACATCTTGAGGAGGAATAGTCTTCCTTATTTAAGCCTTGCCCCGCCCTAAAGGGGCGAGGCTTGCCGTTAGTTTTATCACGGGGCGATTCAAGGATCTTTTGCGAATTATAATCTCTTTATGATTTGAACTTATTCTATGAAGAAGTTATTTAATATATTTAACCATTTGGTTAAGAAATAAGGAACTGAATATTATTACAAATATGAGGCAATAGGTCGAGGGTTATAGTTAAGGGCTATGGGCCGGGCGATCTGGAGCAGCCCCCAGGGAAGCAGCACTTGCCGAAACCTCCTCCCCATCAGTATAGGTGGCCAAGTTGTTGAGCCTCAGGAGGGACAGGAGCTCCCTGAGAGCAAGGGACAGGAGGGGAGAGATACGGTGATCCCCAGATCACGGACCTAGGCATAGGGATGTAAATAGGAGCGAAGAGGTTGAGTTATTATGGTTTAAACGTGGGGCTATTAGCCATAATGAAGGCAGAATTTTAGTGATTCCTCTTTAAAAAACTAAGATTGAGTACCCATTATTTATGAACATCGACAAATCCTCATGATGCTCCTCATCGCCAATTAACCTAACCCTAACCGCATTTAACTTATCCTTAATATTCAAGTGAGGCGGTGAGGCGCAGTATCCACAGGCCCCATAGATTACCCCCTCATTCTGGGCAGCCTCATACGCAGGCCTTAAACCCTTGTAGGGACTATCGGCTATGGGTATCTTAGAGCCCAGCCCATCAAAGTAAGCCACCACATCATGCCCTAATCGTTTAAGTTGGACGGCATAATGCAAGGCATGGGCAGCCCTAACCGCCTCTGAGAGGTCTTCAGGATTACATAGTATTATAAAGGCATATTTACCCATGCATCACGACGCTAAAGAACGATATTTAAGGGTTTTTCAGAATCCATAGAGCAACTTATTTACCCTTAATGCTGGGCCCATCGAATAATTAGTGCAAGGACGGTTTATTGCCGGCCTTGCGGATGCCTAGTGCCATTAAATTAGCCAGCATGCCGAGGACCAGGTTATAGCGGTCATTACCTGGCAGTTAGGTACTGCCTAGCTGAGGATAAGAGCAAGTGCCCACCGGTGGATGATGAGGGTATGAGGAAGTACTCAGAGATTTCAAGGTACCTGGAGGAATCCATGAATAACGCCGAACTCCTCATACAAGCACTCGACCAATTACTCAAGTTTATAAAGGCCATGGCAAGTGGCACCTCATACAATATTCCGAAGGAGTATGATAAGTATCTTGTGCAATTGATGCGACAATGCGTATTATCACTATTTAAAGATAGGCTTAAAGATAGGCTTAGTGAAATCATAGACACCTTAACATCATTTTTTGCGAATGCAACAAAAACCATAAGCCAACAAACCCCTTAACAACAAGTCTCAGCTATAATCGGCTGGTTTCCCTAATCGATTCCGTTATTGAGGCTCTTTCATCACCGTGGTAATGCGATAAACCTATGATTAAACAATACATCACCATCCCAGCTAGGTGAATACAACCCTCACTAAGCATCATTAACCACACCACCTAGGCGTGAGGAATTAAGACAATGGTACCCGAAGCATGCACCTAGAGTTTGTTGTATTTAGCTGACTTGTATTGATAAAAACATACTTGACTCCTTTGCTTTTTCTCGCCTTATTAAAATCACCGTATATCTTCTTTTTTAATCGTGATTTATGGACTTCATGCCGTTATTGTTCATTACGTTTTAATTCAGCGCCATACCTCCCTTAGCTAATGTGTTACGTTAGTTACTGGGGTATTAAGCATGCGGGGGCGTTTAGGGATGTGCTTAAGGATTATAGTGGTGTTATTCATGACGTGGTCCTCGACCCTTATGGTGGGTCTGGGGAGCTCATTAAGTCAATGCTAATCCTTGGGAAGCGTGCCATATACAATGATTTAAATCCAATAGCCCGCCTAGTAGCCAGGTATAACATAGCTAGAAGTAGTGAGGATATTAACGAGGCAAGGAAGTGCTTAATTAAAGTCAAGTCTAAACTTAGTGATTTGGCCGAACTTTACCGTGAATACTGCCCTAATTGTGGTTTAACCTCAGAGGTTGTTTTTAGAGTTTATGATAATGGGACTGTGGTATCACACCTAAAGTGTGGACATGTAGTCAATTCAAGCGACATTTCGTTAAGCGAGTCATTGATGCCTAAGTGGATTAATTTGAAATTGACTTATGGCGATAAACCATTCCTTAAAGCAAGGAAGAATTTAAAACTTGGGAATTTATTCACTGGACAAGGCGCACTTACATTAAGCATGGTACTTGATGCAATTTCCGATTGCCCTGAAGTAGCTAAGTACATGATGATACCGGTCATATACCTGCTGAGTAAAATGGCATTCCTCCCAAGAAGTAAGGAGAGCGTTATTATGCATGGCAGGAAGTGGAAGCCGTCATGGGCGATTCCAGCTTACTGGTTACCAGGTAGATTTATTGAATTTAACTCACTCAGCATCATTGATGTAAAGTTAATGATGCTTAATCGCTGTAAGGTATCTCACTATAAGGTTGGTAACGTTGATGAAGTCATAAGTGGAGACGCCCATGTAGCCTTCCTAAACTCTGATGCTGGCAATCTACCATTACCCGATGAGTCAGTCGACATTATAACCGATCCACCATATCCCACCGACATCCAATATGGTGAACTATACTTCATATTTGCAACCCTACTAGGCATTAACGATTATGATGAAGTTTTAAAGAGTGAATTAATAATTAATAGAAACAGGGGTTTCACCATTAATGATTACCTAAGTAGGTTAAACATGCATATGGCTGAATTTTACAGGGTGGCTAAAAGTAATGCAATATTTATACTTAAAAAATCCAAGCANACTGAGAGTATAGAATCTGTGATTGAGAGGTACTTTAACATTAAGGAAGTGAAGGAAGTTAATGTTAGGAAAAGAAGAAGTAGAATTGGCAACTATAATGATTATTACAATTATATGATCCTGTTTTGCAATAAATTAAGGTAAGTGTAAGGGATGTTGAAGAAGAAAATTTAATAATACATGAGTCTCTATAATGCTTTAATGAATTATGAATTCATTAATGCTTACCAAAAACTTGTAAGGGATGATGTTAAATACATTTTAGAAGGGAAGGGGCTTACTGAGGAAACAATCAAGTCAGTGCAAGATAAGTATCCTAGTATCTCTGGGTTAATTTCCGAAGATTCATGCGGTGAGAAGCATACGATGCATGGACTTCTCATTAAGACATTGATTAACATGAAGTTTCTACCCTTCCATAACTACCTACCGATGGTTGAGTATAAGGTGTTAGGTGATGGTAAGCTACCAGGTATTGAGGAACCTATACTTGAGTTTAATGTACCAATAAGTAGTCTAATTAATGATATTAACCAGTTGAATTGTAAAGATAACAAGTTTAAAGAGGCTGCAAAGGTGATCCTTAACGCACTTAAGAGGGATGTAGATGTAAGGGGAGTTAGTGAATTTCAAAGGGATTACATAATTGAATACGTTAAAAATAGATGTCTAGGCAATGATAAGAATTACATTATAGATGCACCAACGGGTAGCGGCAAGACACTGATCTTCATGTTCATGGCCATGTTCGAATCATTACTGGGTAATAGAGCCTTAATAATCTATCCACGCAAACAATTAGCTGAAGACCAGGCAAACAGCTTCATAAGGTATATACAATACGTTAGAGACGAGCTCAAGAACTACAAGTGGCAGGAAATTCTTAATTTCNAGAAGCCAACATTAATGGTTATTGATGGTGACCATGCATATGACCCATCTCAAATTAATGGAAGAACACCATTAAGTGATGAGAGAATTGCTAAGAAATCACTGAGGTGCNCTATAGATAAAAGTGATCTACTATTTGATCCCAATCTAGGTATCGTATGTGGTAATGGGCATAGATTTGATTTCCTCTACGTGTTTAAGAGGGACCTGGATAAGAAGCCCAGTATAGTAATAACTAACAGGTTTGTGGTGTTAACTAGGTTACTACATAAAAAGGTTGATTTAAGTACCTTATTAGAAAGGGNTAATGTAATAATCCTAGATGAAGCACACGTATATACAAACCTAGAGGGCGGTGATACAGCGCTCTTCATTAGGCTACTTAATGATTACGTGAAGGCATTTAATAATCATGAACCTACCTGGGTAATATCATCAGCCACAATTCCATCACCCCTAAAATTCGCCGAGGAACTAGTAGGTAAGGCGAATTTTACACGTTATATTTACAGTTCCTACGGAACAAATACCCATAAATTAGTGATTCCAATACTACTGCTACCAACACCACAATTCTCAGCTGAAACAATAGCGCAATTCGCTGCATTAATAACACTGCTATGGTCCTATAAGTTTTACAATAAGTCTCTAATGTTCGTTGATAGTAGGTCAGAGATTTCAAGGCTCATGCATTACATTAAGGAGATAATACTGGAAAGAGGTGGGTTTGATCTAAATAAAGCACCAGGCGATATAATACTGTACCACACTAGAAAAGGTGTAGACCACTTAGTTAATCAATTAGGAGGGAAGTATTTAAGGTATGGTGTTGATTGTAATTCGCTCTGGGATCATTTATTAGACCCTGGGGTTTTAAATGATTGGCAGAATTTCTTAGGTAAGTTGAAGGATAGTATTGATTTCCATCATGCTTGGCACAGTGGTGCCATAAGGACTAGGTTATTCGGTAGGTTCATGAGGGGTGATGTAAGAATGCTCCTAGCAACCTCAACACTAGAGTTAGGCATTAATGTACCTGATGTTTCCGCAATCATTCAGTATAAGCTACCAATTAGGAGTGAAAGTTTCATACAGAGGATTGGTAGGGCTGGACGTAATCCTGAAAGCAATAGGATAGTTATTGGCATTCTCATTCTATCCCAATCACCATCATCAGCAGCCTACATGTATGATGAGGATCTACAACAAAGATTAATAAACGTCGATAAAATGCCGAAACCACCAGTAAACCTATCAAACATGAGGCTCCAACCAAAGCATGAATTCTACAAGCTACTGATAAACTATAAACATGATGGAGGAGATACACACTACTCCAAATGGTGATGCAATGCCAAGAAATATAAACGTTAATGATAAGATAAAAATAATAAATGAATTAATAAATTACGCAATTCGAAATAAGGGTTTCTCAACAGAGTTAATCAATGAACTTAATAAAATAGTAACCCAAATAACAACCCAAAGTAATGCGCAATGCTCCAAAGAAGGCTTAGAGAAACTACACCATGACTTAGTATCTTTACCATCTAATATTAATGTAAGGCTTCAAATGTTTATGTATTTGTTATTAGGGGAAAATAAGGCGCGCGATTTATCTAGAAAACTAGAGGTGTACTCAGAGAGGTTGAAGAATGTCAGTGATGAGCGTTTATTAGATCCCCAGTATAAGAATGCTATAGAGTTGGAGTTCACTAATTTATGCAATTTTATCAAAAACATGACCAGTGACATAGAATCGGCAATGCCAAAGGGGATGGTTAACGGCTTCACTAACGCCTTAAACGCAGTTATGGGGGTTAATGCTTGGTTTAATGCCTGCATGAATAACGATCTCACACAGTTATTTCAAAATTATGTGAACTGTGTCCAATTAATGTATGTTCAAGGCCTCAGCGGACTTGTAGATGAGAATGTCCTTGAGTTTGTGCAAAATCATACAGGTATCCCGGTTAATGTTATTCAACATAAGCCTATTAAATATATGATGCTTGAATTTGAGAATACAAACTTTGAAACATCTGTGGAGGCAATTGAATTATTATACTCCTTACTGCCATTCACACTGTATAAGAAGGATCATGACTACTTCATATTCATACCTGATGAGAAACACGTTGAAGGATATGAACACCTGGAGGCGAAAATTATTGTTCCTTATAGGATTAAACTACAGAATGTCTCGGATAAGGACATCAGATGGACATGGAAAAAGAAGGGTAAGCAGCCTTCCACAGTTTTCATGATTAATGATAAGGCTATAAAAACTAGGCAAGGTTCATCAACATACGTGTGTATCCTTGGTTATGTGCCAATAACTACGAGTGCTAAGTGCGAGAATTATAATTGCCCATTGTGGAATAGATGTTTTGATCCTAGCAGTAAAACTTTCAAATACCTTAAACCAATTAATGATTCATATATGAGGATTTATAACATAAACCTATCTATAAGTAAAAATGCATATTTAATTCGATCTAAGCCATTACTCATTAATCCAGTTATCATTAATGGTAGTGTGAATAGGGGGATTGAGATGAGTATTGATAATGCATGGGTACTGCTCAGTATAGATAAGGCAATTTTCATGCCACGTGAACGGTATCGGTGGTTATTTATACGTGAATCTGAATTATCAATTAGAATTAGAAGCTATAAACTAGGTCTTAAGCTGCTTGATAGTAAGGCATTCGTTCTTCGCTTCAATAAAAACGTTATTAAGAATATTATCAGCAATTTACTTAGGAGTAATAGGCAGGTGAGTAACTACATTTGTTTAAAGTATAAGGTGTCTAAGGGGGGTGATGAATACCTATACAGCAGAATATTGAATGCAGCGGATATGTTAATGAAAGGTGATGATTGTGATTTGGAAAATGATGATTTCATTAATTATGGGGTTAGGGTTTTTGCACATACATTGGCTCATGTATTATTGACATTCCTATCTGCAAAGCTTCAGGTTGAACCATCAAGAACACTTGATTATTACTACGACATTGATGATGAGTATGTAACCGTAGCCGTATACGAATTAGGTGAAGGTGGTTTAGGGCTTCTTGAAAGGGAAACATTAATTAGCGTCTTTCCAGGATTAAACATACTTGATGAATTACTGAATCATATAAAAATTATGCATGATAAATGTGAGGATAGAATTAGTAAACAAATAAGTATTGGTAATTCATACATTAATAATATTATTAATAATCAGTCCTTGAGGAGTATTTGGGATAAGTATGTTTTTAATGCATATAATAGCCATAAGATAATTATTAATGCGCAGACATTGAGGATTCCTGTTTGGGATTTGGTAAGTAGTAATCAGGTGAATCCTGATGATGCCCAGGACTTCCTAGCCAATGTGCCTATATGTATGGATGCCTGCAACTACTGCGTAATGCTTGAGAAGGGGTGTAGTGATTCCCTTAATCAAATTGTAACCACTTCAAGATCCCTACTTTACCATGTACTTAGTGAATTGAAAAAACTGGTTGATGATACGCAGAGAGATGTGAATAGTACACTGCTTAACCCCAGCCGTGATAGATTGGATTTGTTCCTTAAATTGCTGGGATTAGCAACAAGAAGTATAAAAATAATGACTTACGTCATCGATGACCACATGGCTGATAGGTTAATTGAAATTAAGGGGAATAGGAATCTCAGTGTTAAAGTGATCATAGATAGGAGAAAGCTTAACGAAAGCGAGACTATTAAGAGCAAACTAGTCGGCAACGGTATTGAAGTGAAGTCGCTTGATAACCTACACGCAAAAGTCTACATAATAGATGATGCACTGGTTCTTGAAGGTTCCATGAACCTAACAGTGAAGGGGCTGGTTGAGAACACGGAGAATATTGAATTGAAAACTAACCCCCTAGATGTCTATCAGTTTGTTGAGAATTTTGATGAGGCATGGAAAAACGCCAGTTAAAACACTTAGCGCAAAGATTCATAACCGAAATGCATAAATCTATCTTGAATTATGTTGTATAATGATGCCTAAGTGCCCTTATTGTGGTTCTGAGGGCTTAACGCCGATTAAGTCCTGGAGGTTCAGGTTCTATGATGTGACAATGTATAGGTGCAACAGGTGTGGTGGGGAGTTTAACCACTACGTAAACACCACGGGCAAGGGCAAACCCGAGTACTACGTAAGAATCAAGCCTAGACTAAAGCGTGGAGTTCCCTCCGCCACATCCGGTTCCGGTCATGAGAGTGTTAAGGACTAGTTGGCTGAGATCGGTAAGGTGCTTGGTTACTACACCAAGGCTGAGTATGAGAGTGATTATAGGTTTGATGTTGCTTGGTGGAGCAGTGAGGGGGATTTCAGGGGGGAGGCGCCCGGCAGCGGTCTTCGAGGTTCAGCGTGGTGATAGTTTGGTCGAGGCCTTGGCTAGGCTTAAGCATGCACTGGATAAGTGGAACATCAATGGACTATACCTAGTGGTCACGGAAGAGGAGGATACAGGTAAGGCTCGTAGGCTTGTTGAACCTCAATTAAGGGGTTCATTCCATGAGTTAATGGACAGGGTTAGAATATGGACCGCTAAGATGGTTAAGGAAATTAGAGATGCCTTGGCAAAATACAGTGATGAGGTAAGGGAATTATCGACGCTAAGGGATTAAGGGTGAGGTGGGATTAATTGTAACCGAAACACTCAAATTAACAGCAACAGTTACCTACTAATGCCTAGGTGCCCTTACTGTGGCTCGGAGGGCTTAACGCCAATTAAGACTTGGAAATTTAGGTTTTATGTGGTGACGAGGTATAAGTGTAACAAATGTGGTGGAATATTCCAACACTACAAGAACACCACGGGTAGGGGCAAGCCTGAGTTCTACATCAGGATTAAGCCTAGGCCTTCCTCAACTCGTTGATTGTTGTTCACGGTTTTTAATGCGGGCATTGTACTTGTATTCAAGTCCTCTGACTGTTTCAAGCACCCACATTCTTTGAAATTCCTCAAAGGTTATGCAGTTTACTTCTGGGTTCCCCTCGCTAATGTACACTATGCACACAATGTGCCTATCTGGGAACCTCGATGCCCAATCAATCTCATTAGCCGTGAATGAGACCGCCTCGTCATACCTACGACTCCAATTTTCCCGTGGAAACCACCTACCCTTCACCTCAACGGTGTATAATCTACCATTCCTGGAGACAACCATATCAAAAGGCCTAGGGACACTCCTATAATCCTCAATTACCTTATAGCCCATACTAAGGAGGTGCCTCTTAGCGTAGTCCGCAGCCGTCAGCTCAGTCTTCTGCCTTAGGTTGCTGAAATTAACCTCCCTCATGACTATATCCTCGAAATCCTCCAGGTACTTCACCGAGGTTTGCACACCCCCCTTAATCCTAGCCCTACTTATGCTGAGTGTCTTGTGCCCTGGCTTACCTATCTTTAGGTACTTATCCAGTTCATTAAGGTAGCGCCTTAGGTCAACCCATAGTTCAGTGTAAACCTTCGTCTCAATCGCATCGGTCTCATCCTTCTTCACCTCACCACTATCAACCTCCACACTATCCCAATTAACCTCACTCTCCCTAATCAAAGCCTCCTTAACCTCCCTACTCCTGCTTAGTGGTGTTGGTAGGCGGACCAGCAACTTCTCCCTATAAGCCTCCACATCATCCACAAGGTAGGATACGTCAACTATATAGTAGCCGCCACCTGGTTCAACATCAGCACTGGGTGGGTAGCCTAACTTGATTCGTAGCCCTTCATCAACGGTTTGCCTAGGCTTCCACCTAATCTTCTCCCTCTCCCTCAATATGGCCTCAATCCTCTTACGCAATTCCTCTAAGCGGTTTTTAAATGAGTAATTATACACCTCATCCTCCCTGAGGAATACCGATGAACCAACCTCCATTATCCTCAACACACCCTCCTCACCAACCTCATACACCTCAAATTCACCGTAACTTTGGGGTGGTAGGGCCTTAAGTGAGATTTCATATAATTTCTCCAGGAGGTCTAGGTACATTGTGTACTCATCACGTTCAAGCGTTGTCCTAAGCACCATATCGATAACCAAGACTGAATCGGCCTTTTGACCAAACCTCCAAATCCTCCCAACTCTCTGGACATGCTTAGTCGGGCTCCAAACAACTTCATAATTAACAACCACGTTAAAGGCCTGTAGGTTAACACCCTCAGACATCATGTCGGTGGATATGAATACCGCCGTCTTAGATGACTCAGCTAGGTTTGAGGCAACGGCACCAACATCAATCTTCTCCCTAGCCCTAGACGTGGCATACATGATGCCGAAATCGCCACAGTCAGCCCTAGCATAGCCATCGGATGATTCAATAAGCCTACAATTACCCAACTCACCCATGAGCCTTTGAAATAGGTACTCCGCAGTGGTTGCGTATTCAGTGAAGATAAGGACCTTCTTGCCAACTAACCTATCAGTCAGTAGCCTCTTAAGTGTATCAAACTTCCTATCTGCAGCACTGGAGTATTGGCTGGCTAAGTCCATTAAATCCCTCCAACCAGTCACACCACTTAGGCAGGAGTCCAACTCACCCTCCTCGAGCTCCTCCCCACACCCACCCCTGGCAACAACCCTCCTAAGGGTTGTGAAGAAGGATAGTGGGCTTGACATGGCCCTCTTCTCAACAACTACACGGACAATATCCTCAATGTTAGTCCTCTTAAGTAGGTTAAGGATCTCGTAGAGTGCGTGGGACTCCTCTCTAGTAGCCTTCACCTGCACAATCCAGTAATTTAACCTTGGGAATATTCTACTACCCTCATACTCCTCCACATCCCTCTTCTCCCTCCTAATAACAACATTATCAACGAGTGATGTGAGGAACCTGTAGTCTTTCTCGTTACCGGTGTGTGGTGTTGCGGTTAGTAGGATGCAGCCGTTAGCCCTATTGCATAGGTACGCAAGATTCTCCCTCTCCCTATTCAACCTAATCTTATGAGCCTCATCTATTATGACCAAATCCCACTGTATTTTCTGTAGTGAATTCATGTAATCAACCATCTTAGCCCTATCAAGCGTGATCAGGTAGACTCGATAACCCAGTGGGTAGTCCGGCGATTCAATTAGGTAATGCTGCATCTCAAATTCGTCCAATTCATCAGACCATTGATTAAGTACTGAGCGGGGAACTATTATGAGGACATTATTAACCCTATTCAACTCCATCAAGACCTTAACGAGCAGTAAGGCCTGTATTGTCTTACCAAGACCAACATCGTCAGCAAGCAAAAACCTAGGCCTTGGAAGCCACAGTATATCCGACACAAGATCTAGCTGATGCTTATATAGGTCCTTACCAGCAAGCCTCAATATGTCTATTAATGAAACCATAATTGCTTTATTGAAACACTACCCCAGTTATATATGCATTCCCCTCAATACAGTATATGCTGATTTATTTTTATTCTTCACATATTACCGTGAACTCCAGGTACCAACCCTTAAACTTCTGAGCCATATCATCATCCACAATGGCAGGTTCACGAAACTCAAACACCGCCTCCACACTGGGGGTTATATCCCTTAACGCTGCCAGTAAACGTAAAACATTATTGTAAGAAGTATCCCTTACCCCAAAGCTTGCACTCAACTTAATTTTATCTTCACTGTCCTGCTCAGTGTTTATCCTAAGGATAAGGTTGAGTTTACGTTGACCCCACAAATACTTCAATAAATTCGCCGCGTCATCTGCCTTCAGCACCTTAATCCTCTTGACCACATAACCCTGAGAAACACTGTATTTAATGCACTCCTTCTTTGTTCTACCTCCAACGTAAACTATTACAGTCCTTTGATCCCTAGCCCCACCCTTAAAGACAGCCTCAACACTAATCGCGTGTTCACCCGGCTCCTTGGGTACCTCAACCTCAAAACGGTGACTGACACCTGGCGAGGACACCCTACCCGTAGTACCGTTAATGCTGTAGATTAACTCACTCATCTCCTCGCTCGCAATAACCTCAACACTCACCTTAGAGCCTGGAGGTCTATTAATAGAACGCTGTTCAACCCCATCAACTAGAACCTTTTGAATATAAGCCTTAACGACCTCCCTCTCGAAACAACCCTCCATGAAGTAAGGCCAATCACCCCTCTCCTCCTCTCTTAAAGCATCATCAACACTGACCCTAACATCCTCACCGCTGGGTCTCTTATACCTAATGTAATACCTTGTGGCGCCTCCCTCCATTTCACGAAGCCTTTCGAGGAACTGCCTAACAGGCCAGTCA
The DNA here is from genome assembly GCA_001516585.1 of Thermocladium sp. ECH_B. Lineage (NCBI taxonomy): Archaea > Thermoproteati > Thermoproteota > Thermoprotei > Thermoproteales > Thermoproteaceae > Thermocladium > Thermocladium sp. ECH_B. Next base: position 23,954 of record LOBW01000009.1, on the reverse strand, counting down.
ATAAATTCCTTAGATTCCTTACCAATGAATATGGGGGCGACACCACTATTCTCATCTAAACTTGGTGCTTCACCCTTACCGGAACACTCTGGTATCCAAACTAAGTCATCATTTATCTTGAAGACACACACATAACTCTTACAATAATTCTTAATGGAGCCTAGGAATTCATCGNAATCTATTGGTACAGGTGGAAGATTAGGGTTATTCAGGTATAAGCTCCATAAATCATCAATCCTAACGAAGTTACCCCGCCTTATTGAATCCTTAATTGCATTGAAATTGATGACCTTCTCGGCAAGGGTGTCCATGATCTCTCTCTTTCTTTTACCAATCTCTGTTAAGGCATCATCAAATCTATTAAATGATTGCTCATTGAATCCAATAATTACCTTACTAAGCCATGTTCTAACAGCCTCCCTAAGTACAGATATTACATCAGCTCTCCTATTACTAAGCCTGGATTTTAAAAGCTCCTCCATCTCCCTTCTAAAACTTTCATCCTCCATTTCAGGCAAATCAGGGAAGTAATCCAGGAGCTTACCACTTACTTCATCAATAGCCTTTACTACCCTGCCAAGGTCAATAACCGCACTTCTAAAACCTCTATCCCCCTTAACCTCCATTTTGAAGTCTTTAAGAACCTCAGCCGCCCTAGACAGTACCTTCACTTCATCATTGGGCAATATAACCACTAAGTTATTTCTCCTCGTGCTAATGCCGAATCCAAGCACATCCACCGCAAGTATCGACCCCTTATTATTACCCAGCTCCTTCTGCCAAGAATTCTTATCAATAACCACAGTAACCTTACCCGATGACTCAGGGTTCACCCCTGAGATGAGGACTCTAGAGAAGGCACCTGATCTATCCTTAACAATACCTATCAGTTCATTAACGGCTACATCTAAGCCATCAATGTCCGAGTACGTAACTGCTGCATCATGTATGACTTGGGTTTCATCGCTTAGGAACCAGTAGATGTATCTATCCCTAACCTTTGTAACATGTGTACCCCTACTAATTTTCTCAAGCGCCTCCTTGAGTACAGCTGTACTAATGTCCAAATTGTTATAACTACCCACATGTAGGTCCTGTTCGGAGGGGTACGACTTCAGTGATGGCATGAGTCTCAGGTAAAACGTCATAAGTAGTACGTACTTAAGCATTGAAAGTACCGCTTTGTACACTGGCTTATCTAAGTTTCTATCCTTAATCTTCTCCACATCGCTCTTATAAGCATCAAGGAGCGATTTCCAAATTGACGCCGTAGGGCCGCCCACTATCAATAACTCCTCCGGTTCCTGGAGGTGAGCGAAGGTTATTAGCTCTCCCCTCTCCCTATCCGTGTTTAAATAGGCACGTGCAAGTATCCTGAGGAGCTCTCTCGTTAACTGTATCCTAGTTCTCTCGACCAGTGACTCATCGGCAAGCTTTAGAAAGACGTCGAGAAGCCTTGGGTTAACGGGGTATGTCTTCCTAAACTCATCACTGAGGCGCCTATACTCATCATCGTTGACCAGGCCCTTCAGGTAAGCTAAGTCANCCTCCTTAATGGCTATTCTACCCCACCTCCTGAGTATGTCTGAGATTTTGTCGACCGTATCTAACGAGACCATTATTGGACCAACTCTCTTAATGGCCTCTATCGACCTACGTATCTCCAACTCCGGTTCCTCAGTCTTAGTTTTCTCGGTTGGGAATAATGAGAAGGATACGAACAAGAATGATCCATGTACCTCACGAACAACCTCAGCCAAGGTCTGAATCCAAGCAACGAAATCATCACCCTCATCAATCTCGAAGAACTGAGCCTCATCAAAAATAATAACCAATGGCACATTATTCCTAACAATATTCCTTAAGTCATCCTTGTTTTTCTGTTCCCTAAGCCTCCTTTCAAAATCCCCTAGCCTCTGCCTACCCCTGAAAACGGCGACGCTAGGAACCTTGCTTATCGACGGTATGCTTAGGTCGATGCCGTGCTTTGCCAGCTCCCTACTAACGCAATCCCCAACACCATTACACCGCCCGTATAGGGCTAGGAGGTGTAATGTGAATGCTAGGAAGTGTGATTTACCAGCACCCATTAGAGCCGGCATTAGGTAAATCTCACTATCACCCCTGCTGAACTTTGTTAGGAAATCCTCCATGTACTGCTTAAAGGCTGGGGTTATGTACGTGATTGAGAAGAATGATTGCGGATCGCAGTACACTTCATACGCATTCTCAGGCTTCTCGTTTAGAAATAATGCCCTATATACCTCATACACATCAATAGCCGGGCTTATCCTCCCTTCAGCAAGCAGCTTCAAATTCTCCACGCTCATTGCGACCACCACTCAGTACCCAGTATTGACCCTGAAAGTATCGCATCGGCACCATCCTTATCGAGTAAGCCTATTTTAGAAAGTTGAACCATCGCCCTAGCCAAGTTAAGAGCCTCCTCCTTAACCTCAGGGGTACATGTAACCACAGCCCTAACTAAGGCGTTAAGTTGAAGCTGCCTGAAGCAATCAAGCACATTAGACTTACCACGTTGGAGTGAATAAACCCTCTTAACCTCATCTACAGTATCATCATGCGGAGCCAATACCTCAAAGGTTTTACGCCTAGCCACCCTAGGCCCACCGGTCTCAGTCTCCCTAATTAAGCCAAGTTTAACCAGGTCAGTGTGCACTAATCCAACCGCCTTCTCAACGTATGATAAAGTATCACTATCTACATAACCATTCTCATTACTCATAACCCTAAGAGCCAAGTAGGCATGAGCCGCTGGGTCGACTAATCTAATGCCAGTGCTCCTCAGTAGTGCCTCAAAGGCAAGAGTAACAGCCTGCTTCATTAAACCGTCTGAATCAAGCTCCACACCACCAAGCCGTACTGGGTGGTGAGCCGTTAAGTACTCTAAAGCTGCTAAGTAGGAGTAAATCCAGGCAGTTACACCGCCTGCAATTACACCGCCTCTTTCCCCCAAGACCTTAAGCCTACCCTCAAGTCTCGCTACGACTTCCCTTAACGCCTCCTCTCTGGCCGCATCTAAGTCAAGTGGCTTCTCCACAGCTCGCCTTCTCCATGCCGAGACATAGCCCCCTAATACAGAAGCCTTACCCCTAGCAACAACACTCTCCTCACTCTCGGTCTCAACTGGGTAAGCAGCGGCAAGTTCAAGCTCATTCTCATGCCATAAAGCATCAACTAACGCAGCCCAGGCCTCAGGCTTCTTAGCAACGTAATATATAATAAGTAACCCATCCTCCTTGAGGAAACGCAGACAATTGGCAAAAGCTCTCGTTAACAACTCAGCAAACGTAGCCTTCAAACCGAAGTGCTTCCACCGACCCTCATTCTCACTCACCTCCTTAGGCGCAAACCTCTGCCACTGAGCCGGTATCTCCAAGCCAAACTCGTCGAAAAACGCCTCAGGCAGGAAGCGCGGTTTTAACTCATTATTTTCCACATCACTGAGAGCCCTCTTAAGCCAAACATAGAAGAAATCACTAAGCTCCGAATACGGCACATCATCAGCATAAGGCGGATCAGTCACTATTACATCGAACCTCTCACCCTCAAGCCTAGAAAGCTCGGAAGCATCATCAAGTATTACACGGTTGTTTCCATAAGAGGTTTGAAACGAAATTGCAAAATAAGCAAGACTTTCAGTAACATTAACAAGACTTTTTGCTAAAGAACCCGTAATACCAGCTAATGGCCATAAATCAATCCAATTCCACGTCATCGCAATTCCTCTGAATGCCATAGTTCTCTTGTTACCTAACCAAACAGGTTCCCAATAAGTTGTTAGAGAATTGAAATCTGCTAAATTTGTTAAGGCGATTGCTAAATACGTTGTTATTGCTTCTGCGTATTTTCTCGCATCTTCAGCGTTCCAACTTTCCTTTAGCTTCTCTTCCTCAACTGCATGCCCTGTCTGTCTAATCAACTTGACGAGTTTGATTAGAGCGAGAAGCTGGCGTGGGTTAAAGAACTTGAACCATTTGTTAAAGCCGTAAAGTATTGGAAATAGATATCTATTACCATATGGCGTAATTTGCTCAATTGGTATGTCCGGGTCTCCCCACACCTTCCTTAGCTCCTCAGTAGCTTTCCATAGTTTCTCCGTGTCTTGTTGTGTTGCTGGTTTGAATTGTAGGTCTCCATCCTTGACGTAAATCTTAACAAGTAGTGTGGGCCTTGCTGGTGATTGCTTCAACTCCTCAAGCGTGATCTCACCCCTTAGGTACTTCTCGTAATTCTCGTTCCACTGCCTGAGCGCCCACTTCACGTACCAATCACTATCCTTCTTATTGCCCTTAACCACCTCCCCGTTTACTACGCGGTGATTTATCTCGGCCCTGCAGTACAGGCACTGGGCGGTCTCGCGCCTTACATCCACATTCTTTATCGGCACAACGAACTTCTGGTTCGCCCACTCCACGGAACCACCCTCCTCACCTCTTGTTGTCACCTCGGCGCTTAGGTTATTGCAGCTCCCCGGCCTCTGCTGCCTGCATTGTTCGTTTAGGTCAACTATCTTGATTTCACCGTTTTGCCACTCCATCCAGGCAAGCCTCTCATAGCCCCCATTGCCACTCTTCACCCTCGCCAACCACCAATTACCAACCAATGGCGTGTACCTGCCGCACACTGGACACTTGACCTCCCACGTACCGATGTACACATCAGCATCGTAAAGCTCCCTAATCACTGGATCCTCCCTGAGCCTGTTGATTACCCATGAGCCCCACTTGGCAACATCATAAATGAGCATAGGCACCTTATACCTGCCGGAATTGCTCACCTCCCTCTTGCCGCTGAGTTGTTTGACCGCATCCTCAAGTCCCAATTCCTTTATGGTCCTTCCATCAGCCTCAATTAGCCTATCCCTGAAGAGCCTTGGGTATTCTAGTATAGCCTTTAGGAATACGTAGGCTGTTGGCAGTAGCTCAACGGCAACAGCCTCAACACCAAGCCTAGACGCCTCCAGCGGTATTGAACCAAAGCCGGCAAATGGGTCGAGGAGCCTCTTCCCCTTAAGCCTCTCAATTAGGCGTTGTGATGGGTTGCAACTATGCACGGTCTTCTTTTCGCTCCTACATGGGAATAGGTCGCTTAGGAACTGCCCCATGTTTTGGTAAGCATCATCAGGTAGGAGCGATGCGGCTATTACGGCTCTGGCGCCGGCAAGCGGCTTCCTAGTCCACCAGAAAACCATCTCCCAATGTGGTGGCCTACCAGGACCCTTCTCAACACTTGAATGCTCATTAACCTCACCAATGGGTATGCCACGCTCCAAAAGAGATGCCACGCCTCAGTTAAACAGCATACACTTTTAAAGAATTAGCTTTTAAAGATTCGTAATTTTTGTATATCCCCATCCCTCGTCTCCTCAAAAATCTTAGCCCATCGCTGAAGCTTTCCATTTTTTATCACATGACGTATCACAAACCATTTTACATGACCATGCAACAGATCAATAAATACATAAATAAATATTTTTATTCTATAAAAATTATTATATGAGGAAACATTTGACAAAAGTATTCGGCAATTGTTGCGTGACGCATCATGTGACATACAGTTGAAATGTTAATGATAAAAGCTTGTGACAGGGAGGAGGTCAGTCTAGGTATAACCCGTTGATGTTCCACTTATCCAATGTATTAAGCCTAGCCAAGGCCTCGACCAAACTATCACCACGCTGAACCTCGAAGACCGCTGCAGGGCGCCTCCCCCCTGAAATCCCCCTCACTGCTCCACCAGGCAACATCAAACCTATAACCCTCGCTCACATACTCAGCAACCACATGGTAACCAAGCAATTCACCAACCTCCCTCAACCAACCCTTAACACTCTCATGACTGAAGATCCGCCCACCCATGGATTGGAGCCTCGCCTTAATCAATTCGCACAGTCCACTCCCCACGGGTTTTCCGCTGAAGTTTGCACTGAACTTGCGTAACACCTTCCCAAACCCACCACGCCTACCAGCCTTCAGTAACCTGCTGCCGTCCTCAAGTGGCCTGGTTAATTCGGTGTAAACCTCACTGTAACTCACCCTACCCTTAACCACAACCTTGACGTCAATGACCCATGGATGCTTAACCACACCCTCCCTATCGACTTAAGGCACCCCCCAAGGTACCTGGCCATGAGGTCGATTAGAGCCTCCCTGAAGCTTGCGTCAGCCCTGGCACGGGCAATAATCCTAACAATATCATTCGCGGTGGCCGGCTCCAGTTCAGGAACCTGGCCAAGTAGCTTGGCCAACTCCTCAGCGGACAGGTACTTCAATGCATGGCAGAGTAGATCCTCGGCGACGCGGCGCTTACCTGACCCAATCATATTATTATTTAGATTAACGGCAACACCCAAGTCCCTCGCCCTAACACCCCTCATCGCTGATGTTCCCAATGTTAATGAGCTAGCAGCCAACCATCTACAGCATACGCCACAGAGGAATAATACATGCCTTCCGTAACGGGAACCGCATTGAACCGCAACAAGGTAAAAGGGAATCGAGGGGGAAGAGCGATTTCAAGGCTCATCTCTCTAGTAGCCGGGCCCGGATTCGAACCGGGGTCGATGGGTCCAGAGCCCACCATCCTTGACCACTAGACGACCCGGCTTCAAGATTGGTCGATTAATTCCCTATTTTTAAGTGCTTCGCTATGGTATTACCTCTGTTGAGTCCAGCACTGGATCATACTTGAGCGACTCCTTAGCTACCACTCCATCCCTAATCAATTGCTCCACTGCAGGCACTATGCTTAGTATTGATTTAATGGTTTCCTTGGTGATTGCATCAACCTTCTCCGCATCCTTCCCCCAATAATTCTCCTTTATGGCGTAGAGGCACCTGCCCCCACAGTACCGCCTATACTCGCAGGATGCGCATGGCTCGGGGAGCTCTGGCTCCATTAACTTGAACCCGGAAGTCACGTGGCCCAGGACGGCCCACTTCTCCCTAACCGCTATGGGGCACGCAAGCACTCGCCCATCCGTGGAGACGGCCACTGAGCGGTAGCCGGCGCCGCAGGGGGATGCCTTATATGGCTCAAAGAAGTGCGCGCTGAGCACTCCAAGTATTGGTATTATGCCGAGGACTCGCCCCTTCTCTAGGTTAGTTAGGAATAGGTTAACGAGGCCCCTTATGCCTGGGAGGTAATTAGCGGAGGCCCAACTCCACACGTCCCATTTCCTGCCCCAAATCACGTCCAGCTGCCAATGAACTTGATCAAACCCCAAATCAAGCAAGTGATTCACGTCAACATATATATCCGTTAGGTTAGTCACGGCCATTCGGGCAATGGTCTTTAGCTTAAACCTCCTCAACTTCCTGAGGGATTGGGAGACCCTATCATATACGCCCCTCCCCCTATTGGCGTCAGTTACTTCTCGCCGTCCATCAATTGATAATAATGCGACCGACATCCTCTCCCAATACCTATCCGGGAGGAGGTCCACGAAGAAGCCATTGGTTTGGATGCCCCATCGTGCGGCTGGCAAGGAATCCATGGCCCTCATTATGAATCCAGGATTGAGGAGCGGCTCACCACCATAGAATATGACCGTGGGCTCCGGGTCGCTTCGCATTAATGACCTTAACTTATCCAAGTCATAAGCGGTCTTATATGGAACTACCCTGCTCTCAAAGGACCCACCGCAGTACTGGCACCGCAAATTACATGCCCCCGTCGTCAAGAGGAGCCAAAGCACGGACCCCGGCTCTGGAAAAGCATTTTAAAATTGTTAAGCCTAACCCCGCGCCGAGTTAAACATCCTCGCCTACCCAACTCGATGCGGGAGGAGAAGAGCGGCCGCTGCACGCCGCTTGAGCCGCCAGCCTCACATCGTTCGTGTAGGTGACTTGCGCCGTCATTCTCCTATCGAAGGCGTTCGGAAAAGCCAGCTCCAATTTATCGCTTGAGAACCCGAGGCCCGTGAGCACTATGACGGGTTTACCCATTGCGTAAGCCATGAGCGCCTCTATCATTGTGCCGGCTTCGCCGCCCAAGGCAACTAACGCGTCGCTACTTCTCACGAGTGGCACTGATCTGGCCCTATACTCCATGCCGGTCCGTATCGATATGACTCCCGTAGGGGGCTTCACCGCCTCATGCTCCATGGGAAGTATGAGCACTGTCTTTAGACCTAAGGCGGCGGCCTCATCCACCACCACCTTCATTAGGCCCCAATAACCCCCCAGTATTAAGGTTGGGCTGCATTTGGATACTTCCCTCACGAATGCGCGGGCCCTCTCCTCCGCTTCCTGGGGATAAGGACCGCTGTGCGCGGCTATGGCTATCTGGGGACTCTTGATCTCCATGTTGATTCGCCCACCGTGGCTCCTTTAAAGTTCTTTCCAATATTTAGATAATAACGACGGCGCCCACTCATAACGCGAGAGGCCTCGCCCTTCAGGGGCGGGTAGTTTACTGGAGGTTGGTTATGAGAAGGTTTTTATTAGGCAATACTTGGAGTGCTTCGTGGCCGTCATTGAGTTAATTAATATAAGCAAGAGATACTACTTATCCGAGTCCATATACGTGGATGCATTGATGGATATTAATTTATCCATTGATCGCGGAGAGATACTGATACTAATGGGGCCCAGCGGCAGCGGTAAAACCACTTTGCTAAATATAATTGGTACGCTGGATAAGCCGACCAGTGGCCGCGTGATAGTGGAGGGACGCGACGTGACGGGGCTTGATGAGGATGAATTATCCGAATTCAGGTTAAGGAGGGTTGGGTTCGTGTTTCAACAATACAACCTATTGCAGACATTGACCGCCTTAGAGAACGTTGAGTTGCCCATGCTCATGAGCGGCCTATATACTAGGGATGAGGCGGAGACCAAGGCGAGGCTCCTCCTGGATCTAGTTGGGGTGGGGGATGGAGCCAATAATAAGCCGAGCCAATTATCGGGCGGCCAGCAACAGAGGGTAGCAGTGGCGAGGGCCATAAGCATGAATCCCTCCTTCGTGATAATGGATGAACCCACGGGAGCCATAGATGCAGCGAGCGCTGCTCAGCTTCTCTCCTTAATTAAGGCGATGAATGCCTTGGGAAAGACATTCATAATAGCGACCCATAACCCCGAGGTGGCGAGGATTGGGGGGAGAATAGCGACCCTCAGGAGTGGGCGGTTGCTGGAGGGCGGCGCCGTGGAGCACCCTATGGAGGAGGTGGATGTGAGGAGGATAGCCTCCACGTATAGGAGGTGCCTGGATATAGATTTATTAGCACTGAAGAGGAGAAGCGCGAGCGAGGTGGATAGGATTGAGGAGGAGATCAATAGCGTTTCTAGTTTTCTTGGCGATAATTAGCGCGGGATTAACTCTCCATGCTGGATTCTCGATTACCTACACCGTCAATTACCAAGTCACTTATGCTCCAGGGAAGGGAGCCAGCGACGTTATTGCCTACGAGATACAGGCGGTCAGCAACTCGAGTTCGCCGCAGCCATTAGTGATGGGGTTTAGGTTGCCCCCATACTCCACCATTAGTTACGCCAGCGGGAACGCCACCATTAATGGCGACGCCGTTTATTGGAGCATAACTGTGCCGCCTTATGGGGAGGTCAGCGAGGAGATTCAGTTCACCAATCCCCTCTACTCCATTAATATAATGAACCTAAACGAGTCCCTCAACGTTAACTCCACCCCCAGCTACTCCGCAGTGGTTAATGGAGGCAATGGAACCCTAATCCAATTACAAATTGGATTAATCAATGATGCCCCCGCTCCCCCGACGACCAGCATATACCTAGTTAAGCAGAGCGGCATTTCCTACACATACAGCGAGACGCCAAGCGGATTCGCCTCCCTGGGCTCGACCGGCCTCATTTATTGGGAGACCGGGGGAAACTATAGCTTATCCATTAATTACTTGGTGACTAATCTAGGGCCGTGGAGAAGCATTAGGTTGGAGCCCGTGGTGATAGTCTCAACCCTGGATACTGGACTGTACTCGACTTACTTGGATCAAGCCATTGCTAGGCTCAACTCCACGTTAAATCAATTAAGCAATTACGAGGAGTATGGGGCACTCCTCAACAACTCCACTAAACTGCTCAGCGAGCTTTATGGCCTATCCACCCTCCTTAATTACACCGCCAACGCATTCAGGTACTCCGCCATTCAAGTGAATGAGACCATGATAATAGAGAGGCTACTGCAGCTACAGGCAGAGGAGTTAAGGGGCGCGCTTCAACTGGAGTACTCCGCCCTCTCACAATTAAACTCAACCATTCCCGGCCTCAGGCACTCGATTAGGCAAGTAATGAGCAATGTGAGCGCCATAATTAAGGAAATAAATGAGTTGCAGAGGGAAACGGTGTCAGACATGATTTACGCTAATGGAGTCATCAATGCGGCTAACGCCACGCTGAGCAGCGCGCAATTTACGTTGAGGCAATTATCGGCAACCGTGGAGACCCAGTACGAGGCACTGTTAACCACATATGATAACTTGACGACGGAAATAAATTATTTGGAGGCCTTGGTCAACGAATCCATAGTTAACGCCACGCAGCGAGCAGCAATACTGGCGGCGCTCTCGGCGGCTCGAACCTCGATAAGCACCACCCTAGGACTATTATTGATTGAGCTCGGCGGCGTGCGTCAAAACATCGCAATAACGAACTCGGAACTAACAACTATGGAGGCTGAATTAACCGCTGTAAGCAATGAATTGAGCAGCAGGGGCAGCCAACTATCATCGACCCTAACCAATATAAGCGATACATTATCCGGAACAAATGCATCCCTCCACGCCCTCTACCTTGCCCTAGGCTATGCACAGCTGGCATTGAATTCATCGGTCGCCGCACTTCATGCGGGACTAATGAATGCAACTAGCGCGGTTAACTTGGCGAGGCCCCTATATGGCAATGCCACGGGGGACGCCGCTGCCTTAATGAGGAGCGCGGCGGAGATGGAGAACGCATCAATAGGGGTGCTCCGCATGTATCTCAACATAAGCACTACCATGCTTGACCTTCGCCTAGCCATCAATAATAGCATTGGGGCCCAGAGGGCCAATGCGTCATTAATGATTGCCAGATACAAGTATGAGCTAAGCGGCTTGAATGCATTGCGGAGGGAGGCCATGCATTACCTGATCATCAATGCCACTGCGCCTTACTCCCTGGACGTAGTGATAACTCAGACCTACATCATTAATTTACCGGCCATAGTTGATGAGGAGGCGCTGCTCTCACTCCTGAATTCCAGCGCCGCCGTCCCCAGTGCCCCCGACATGAGCCGGGGAGGAAACGGGGTTGAGGCCATAATGGGTGTGGCGGCTGTGGGAGCCGTCTTTGCATTAATGATCGCTATCGCTCATTTTGGGCGCCACGGGCGCTGAGCCTCCGCATTATGATTGCCTCGACATCCCTGGCCACATCCATGGCGCTTCGCGACGCATCGATTACCGGGTACCCCATTGCCCTAGCCCTCTCGAGGAATATCGACCTCACTCCATTCAATAAGGTCCTCCTCTCAAATACCTCGAGGTCTCCCCGCGTCTCGAGCCTCCGCATTGCTGTCTCCACATCTATGTCTAGAATTATGACTAGGTCGGCGGGAGGCACGTATCTATGTAATTGAATTAACCAATCAAGCGAGACTCCCAGAGCGCCTTGGTAAGCAATGGTGGACTCCATGTACCTCTCGCTGATCACCACATCATTATCGAGGAGCGCGGGCGATACCTCGTTCATGTAGTGCATGGTTCTATCCGCCACGAAGAGGAGCGCATAGATCGAGGGGTGCGGCATTGAGGTGTTCTTCTTAAGTGCCCAGGAACGTATTAGCTTGCCTATTTCGCTGTTCGATGGTTCCTTAGTGGTGTATACCTTGATGCCTAGCTTCGTTAGGCTTGAGGCTACAGCGTTAACTATGGTTGTCTTGCCGCTGCCATCAATGCCCTCCACCGATACGAAGATGCCCATCTCAATAGGTTGAGCCCGCGGGTTTTTAGGTTTCAGCCGGGATTGGGAAGCTATATTAATAGCCATTAATAGCAAAATTTATTAATTATCGTTAATATGTGAAGCCATGAAAACAAACATAAAGGTGGCAATAGCGGGCGTGGGCAACTGTGCATCGGCTCTAGTGCAGGGGCTGCACTTCTACTCCAATAGAGACGAGGAACCAGTTGGGGTTGCCTATAAATCAATTAACGGGTACCGGATACAGGACATAAAGGTAGTGGCGGCATTCGATGTCGATGCAAGAAAGGTTGGAAAGGATTTGGGCGAAGCCATATTCGCTCCCCCCAACAATGCCTACAAGGTAACAGACGTGGGAAGAACGGGAGTAACGGTTAAGGCGGGGCCCCTCCTTGACGGCATCGCCCCGGAATTACGGGGAACCGCTGTGCCCACCGTCGAGGGGAGCCTAGATGATGTGGTCAAGGAGTTGAAGGCAAGCGATGCGCAGATATTGATAAGCTACTTGCCGACGGGCTCACAGAAGGCAAGCGAGGCCTATGGGGAGCAGCGCTCAGGGCTGGAGCCGCGTATATCAATGCCATGCCATCCCAAATAGCGGTATCCAAGGAGTGGCAAATCAAGTTCAGGGATGCAAACCTGCCTCTCCTGGGGGATGATATACAGAACCAGATAGGGGCAACGGTGCTTCACAAAACGCTGATTCACCTCCTCGAGATAAGGGGAGTCAAGATAGTGGATACGTATCAAATAAACGTCGGCGGAACGCCCGACTTCCTCAATTTATCCTACAGGAAGGGGCAGAAGGAGAAGACCAAGACTGAGGCCGTTAAGAGGATGGCGGAGGATCAACAATTCGATGCATACATATCGCCCGTCGCTTACATACCGTTCCTGAAAAGCAGGAAAATCGCCCATACGCTGATAGAGGCGCAAGGCTTGGCCGGGGTCCCCATTAGGATGGAGGTCATGCTGGAGGTACACGATCCCTGGAACAACGCTGGAATAACTGTTGACGTGCTTAGATTAACTAGGCTGGCATTGGATCGGGAAGCGGGTGGACCCATATACAGCGTCGCGGCGTGGGCATTCAAGAATCCCCCAATACATGCGCCGCCGGACACTGCGCGGGAGTGGGTTGAGGACTTCATAGCGGGGAAGCGCAGGGATTAATTCAAAATGGTTGAAGAAGAAAAAAATAAAGCTATGAGTTGTCCTCGGATATATGCTTAAGCAGAAGCTCGACTCTTTAATGAAGCTGCTCAACGAGAAGGGAGCAGATGAATTGATACTGATGAGTTCACCAAATATGGGGTACCTCCTCGATTATGGGGATGGGGTCCTAACCATAATAAATAGAGACGGCGTAACCACGGTGGTCCCGGTCCTGGATTACTATAGGGCCAGGGAAATGCTTCAGGACAGCGACGTGAAAGTGCTTGGCTACGCCTCCTACGCCATAAATGCCCCGGAGGATATAGAAATGATTGGCAGGGAATCATTGTTAAATATCATAATAGGCAATGGGAACAAAGTGATCGCAATAGATGAGTCACGCAATTGGTTGATCAGCGAGATAAAGAGTAAGGCCCCAAATGCGGCCGTAATCGACGTTAGCAATGAATTGACGGACATGAGGAGCGTGAAGACACAGGAGGAAATCGAATTGATGAGGCGCGCAGCCAAGATAACCCTAGACTCCATTATGGACGTATTGGAGGAGGGATTAAGCGGGAGGAGGGAGCGCGATGTGGCTGCATCCATGTATAGGCACATGATAGAGCGGGGAAGCAATGGAGTGGCATTCGAGCCGATAATAGGATCCGGAGGAAATGGAGCCAAGCCCCATCACACGTATAGCGATAAGATGATTCAAAGCACGGAGGCCGTGGTTATGGATGTGGGGGCCCGATACAAGCTTTACTGCGCGGATATAACCCGCACAATGCTGCCAGGGGAAAGCGATAAGTCAGCGATGGATGTCTACGGCGCAGTGAAGGATGCCCACGATCAAGCAATAAAGGCCATTAAGCCGGGCGTCAAGGCAAGCGATATAGATGCAGTGGCCAGGAAAGTGCTGGAGGAGTACGGCCTATCGAAGTACTTCATGCATAGCCTAGGCCATGGCGTGGGAATAGAGGTTCACGAGAGGCCATTCATCAGTCCAAGCAGCGGCGATGTGCTTCGGGAAAACCAAGTGGTAACCATAGAGCCGGGCGTCTATATAAGGGATAGAATAGGAGTCAGAATAGAGGACATGGTTCTAGTAACATCAACCGGGGCAATCGTCATCTCCAAATAATTAAGGAGCAATCGTGATGCGGAGGAATGCAATGCGGGCCACAAATCGAATCTCTCCATAAAACATATTAAGGCCCACCAGGCAAGTTATATATGGCTAAGCATAAGGTATTGATCCTGACGGGCGATGCGGGGGAGAGCCTCGAGGTCCTCTACCCCTACCAAAGATTATTGGAGGAGGGATACGAGGTTCATATAGCGGCGCCCAGCAGAAAAATGATTCAAACCGTTGTGCACGATTTCGTGCCCGGCTTCGACACTTACACCGAGAAGCCTGGGTACCTAGTTAAGGCCGACTTAGCCTTCAAGGAAGTCAATCCNGAGGATTANGTTGCGCTCGTGATTCCGGGAGGCAGGGCGCCCGAGTATATACGAAATGANCCAGACGTTCAGAGGATAGTGAAGCANTTCTTCGAGCGNAATAAACCGGTTGCGCANTTATGCCATGCGCCATTGATACTGGCGGCCGCTGGGGANTTAAAGGGCAGAAAATCATCGGCATACCCAGCGCTTAAGCCCGACGTGGAGAACGCGGGCGGCGTCTTCGTTGATGGTGCGGCCGTTGTCGATGGTTTGATGGTGTCCGCACGGGCGTGGCCAGACCATCCCCAATGGATGAGGGAATTCATGAGAATACTAAAATCCAAGTATCCCCCTGAATAAAGGTAATTCCTTTTCCCATTTTTTAATTCAATGCTAGTTAATGTGCTTGATTACTGCTTGCTTCGTATTTCTTCTGTTTCTCCAGGTACGTGGCTCTGTCATATATGACCCGGGCAGGTGAACCGGCAACCACGACATTGGGCGGGACATCCTTGGTGACCACAGAACCGGCGGCAACCATGGATCCAGCGCCAATGCGTATCCCCGCTATTAGGGTGGAGTTGGCTCCAATCGCGGCATTATCCTCTATGATGACTCCATCAAGCCTCTTGCTTGGGGGGTACCTATCATTTGTTATAACCACATTGGGTCCTATGAAGACGTTATTGCCTATGATTGATCCTATTGGTATATACACCATGCTTTGAATGCTCACTCCGCTTCCTATCTTAACAGTGCCATCTATTACCGTGGCCGTTCCTATCCTGGTCCCATTGCCTATCTCGGTCTTCTCCCTAATCAGTACATTGTGTCCAGTCTCCACGTTATCCCCGAGGGTGGATTCCTCATATATTATTGTTCCACTCCTCAATATGCAGTTCCTACCTATGATGCTGCCGGTGCTTAATTCATCCATGTCGCTCATTTTTCCAATCCTCTTAAGCGTGGACCTAATTGGGTACCCTATCGTCACGTTGCCGTCAATTATCGATCCCTCACCAACGATGCTGGGGCCAAATATAACGGCGTCCCCCACCAGGTTAGTCTTTATGTTAGCCCTCTTGGAGATATACATGAATCCCAAGTTAATGGGGGTGTTTAAAACATTGCCGCATGGATGTCTGGGGCAAGTAACCGCCGAGCATGAGCATGGCTATCACCGCGATCACCACAGCCGCATTCTCATCCCTATCAATTATCGAACCGCAATGGCTGCACAATATATTACGGCGACCGAACCTACGCACTTCATTGATCTGGCCACGCCTCATGCAGCTACTGCATAACTTGCTCGTATGCATCGGGTTCAGTAGGATGAGGTATACATTATTCCCCCTCATCAATGAGCCGCTCCACGTGGTTCCAGTGTTAAGCCTAGTCTCCACACGCTCCACTGAAAGGGGGTTCAAGTGAAACATTGATTCGATATTGTTGAGGAAATTAATGAAGTCTATCTCGAAGTCATACATTGCGCCTATTTTCTCCATTGCATGTAAATCCTCAATGCCTAGAGCGACTTCCATCCCCATGCTTCTCATGAATGAGACGGCCACATGTAACGCATCAATCATGAGCATTGCTTCTCGCTGCCGTTCCTGTCTCAATGATTGCCTGAACCTGGTTGTGCCCAGCCTAAGGAAATCCATCCAACCCGCATTACTTAGATTGCCCCATGATGTGAATGCCACGGTCAACAGCTTCTCTATCTCATTATCGTTAAAGGATGGAAATACCACCCTCACATGACTGATGAGGTAATTACCTATTATTCCTACGTAATTAGATGCATGGGCTAGGCCCATTGACTTTAATTCGCTGGTGAATGTCTTCGTAAATACATTAATTGAATCTATGCATCCTATAATCGCTAAATTTGCGCTGGCCCTATTGATATCGATTCCCAGGAACACGTGCCGTTGATGGGGATTCCCGGGGTCACGGAATCCACTCGTCCCGAGCCTACACGGAGAGCCCCTATTTTTAACCGGATATGGGATGTTCTGGTCATTCATATTCATGCCTCGGGAGGGATAACCCTCCCCTTAGTGGGAGGGCCTTCCGAGGCGACGATCATCACTTTTCAGTCTAGGGGGTCTCTAAATCACTTGGCTTCGGGTGCCTATCCTCCGCGACTCATCTTAGGCTCATCGGCCCTCATGGATGGTCACTCCCCATTATGTGGGGAGCCTTGGAGGGGTTGGGGGATTGAAGGATTAGGCAAAGCAGGCACGCCGCTATAATTGGCCATTGATGCGTAATTAAGCCGAGGATAATTAGGCCTAGAATTGGTAATCGCCTTATTGCTTTTTTCCTACTGGGCTTAGGCTTCAGCAACTCAATTATTGTATTTAGCTCCGCTTCTAATTCCTTTACCCTTAATTCCACTTCGTTGGATTTCTGTAATGCGGTTTCGGCGGATAAGCGGGCGCTATTGATGTCGGCATCCACCTCGTATCGAAGCTCCTCTAGATCTACCTCCAGTCTAGCAATATCCGCTATCAATTTCCTTCTGATGGCCGCCTCATCGCTCATGGCTCCTCGCCTCTCCAGTCCCAAAGAATCATCCCCGACCCGCGATCAGGGACTCATGATGCGCCCCTCACAGATCTTCAGGGCCTTAATTATGTATCATGCGGCTAGCTATTAAATACGTGTGGTTAATGGGAACCAATTAACCATAAAGCTTTATTTTTATCGGGATGGAATAGGCATGATACAGCCCTACATTAATTGGGGCATAATTTACCTATCCATGGCGATCCAGGTTGGCTACGGCCTGGCCAGAATGAATCTAGGCAATGCACAGCAACGAAGGGAGGGGGAGGAGCACCTCTATAATTCGGTATATGGAGCAGTGCTATTGGCAGTCTTCTATATAATCTATAGTAAATCAAACACGATAATGGCCGCAGTGGGGAGCTCCATAGGCCTACAATCAATAGCGGGGAACCCAGCCGCCACATTTAGCCTCATGTTCACATCGATATCAACCACCCTAGAGGGACTCTATCTAGGCATAATTGCGTTGGATGCAGCGATAGTCACGGCGCCGCTCAGCGTGTATCTTAGTCAATCCACCCAATACTTTCAATGGATGGCTCAATTAGCATTGTCGAACGCATGGCTCTTCTATGTGCTTTCGAAAATAGGGAATTACTCCCCAGCATTAGCGGGTTTAGGCTTTGATTTAATAGTGTTGAGGCACACGCGGACGTGGGGAGGATTATTAATAGCAACCGCAATAACATTACCCATATCCACCACGTTGTTGGCGTCCTGGGCCTCAAGCATCTCGATAAGCATGAACTTCACGAATATCGCCAAGAACGTAGAGCAAATACTCACGGGGGCCTATTACTATGGCACTGAGCTCCAGGAATTCAATATAGCGAGCGAATTAACTCTCGCAGTAAGCGGAGCATCAATATATGGCATATCGAGGGCCATAGATGATGCTGGCCACCAATTACTCTAGTTCCTGCTTCTAAGGATGCCGGCGTTACAGTTGGCCCTCCCAACTCGCGGGACCAAACGCGGTGAATTCCCAAATATAATTGAAATTCTCCATAAAGCCTAAATAAGAACGCGAAGTTCATTATTGGGATCGTATTTGGCTTAATATTCAATAATTAATCTCGATTTTGAGAATTGGCAGGGGGTCTTACTTGCTTATTTTATCTCAAGCTTCTTGAAGCAAATGTACCAATCCTTGCACTCCACCGATGAATCCTTTAGCCTCGCATCAACTTCCTCCTTAGTTTTAGGAGCAGGAACGACGACGGGATCACCAGGCCTCCAATTAGCCGGCGTGGAGACTCCGTACTTATATGTGGTTTGTATGGCATCGATCACCCTAATTATCTCATCAATGTTTCGTCCATTAGTGTATGGGTAATACGCCATCCAAGCTATGTTACCGTCCGGGTCTATTAATAGAACCGCCCTCACCGTTTCCCTTTTTCCCTCGGGAATCATGCCGAATAGCCTAGCCACCTTTCCCTCTGGGTCACCTATTATTGGGAACGGTATATCTATCCCAAACTTCTCCCGTATATTGCGGGTCCAGGATATGTGGCTAAACACCGTATCTATCGATAACCCGATCAGGAAGACCCCCCTCTTAGAGAAGTCTGGGAACCTCTTGGCGAATTCCACGAACTCCGTGGTGCATATCGGCGTGAAGTCGCCGGGGTGACTGAAGAAGAGAACCCACTTGCCTCTAAGATCCTTTAGGCATATTTGTCCCTGCGTAGTATCGGCGCAGAAGTCAGGCGCCGGTTTACCTAACTGTAGTGGTTGACTCATAATTACCTCAATATGAGTATTCGCATTAAATGTTACTAATTCTGCATTAAATGCACCGATTCCCAGCGCAAATGAACACGTTATTAGAACTTGCCGCAACGGAAAAGGTTAAATCCTTTTCTCTTAATTCATAGCCATAAATGGACTCAAGGGGAATCGCGGTTACCATCGGTGGGAGAAAGTGGCTCTTAGTGGCCGATACGCATATTGGGATCGAGATCGATATGGCGGCTCGCGGAGTCATGGTTCCATCACAGACGGGAAAAATCCTCAATGAGATAATTAAGATCGCCGAGGAGGAGGGCGCGAATAGCATAGCTGTGCTGGGCGACCTAAAGCATGAGCTTCCCCTGCCCCTTGAGTCCACGCTGGAGACCAAGCAATTCATCGCTGGATTATCAAGCAAGTTCGAGAATGTGCTAATAGTGCTGGGCAATCACGATGGGGGACTTGATAAAATCATAAGCGGCATGGGGATGCCGAACGTAACGTATGTGGATAGCAGGGGCATATTGTTGGAGGGAACAAAGAATTTACTGCTTCTTCACGGCAATAGTAAGCCGAGGGAGGAGGACTTCGTGAAAAGCGATGTCATAGTCATGGGACACACCCATCCGGCCATAAGCATACAGGACTCCACGGGCTACTTAATGAGGAGGCCGGTGATAATAAGGCTTGAGATTAGTAAGAGGGAATTATCGGAGAGGATGTATGGGAAAAGGGTTGGGAGAGGCAAGGTAACGGTGATAGTGATGCCCACATTTAATCCATTAACGATAGGCATTGATGTGCCAACGGCATTAATGGGCAAAACCAATCACAATACGATACTTAATTATATGGAACCATGGAACAGGAAGAAGGATGTGGAGATATACCTGACCGATATGACCTTCCTCGGCACATTAAGCGGACTGAGCGATGACAACGCCGTGACCCATAATCGCCGCAGCAATGCAGTGAAGAGGAAGAGCAAGGCGCATTAGAGAACCTCATGCGGCTCGTGACCTATTTCCCAATCACTTGGGAACACGGCGCCCGCATACCTGCTTAGCAAGTATCGACTTACATCCAGCCGAGGCTTTCCACCCAGCACTATGCTAACCAGGGCCTCAGCCAATGCCGGCCCTATCTCCGCGCCATAACCATTCAATGCGCCCATTATATATAGGCCAGTCGCTGCCTCGCCTATTATTGGGAACATGTCGGGCGATGATTCGCATGCGCCCTGCCTGCCAAGTAAACTAATCGGTGTCTTGCCGAAGCGGGACTTGAAGCTATTCTTCATTGATGTGATGAAGTCAGGCGTCACTAGGTTCGGCATATTAAGGGGATCCACGAGGGGGGATTCCTCGTCGCCTATGGATGCGGTGAGCGGCGTAGCCGGCCTCATATAGAAGTGATTCACGTAATCATATATTATTGCCTTATCCAACTTGGGGCCAACCAATAAAAGCAATGCCCTGCACCCATACGATTTAAGTGGAACACTTACCCCGGCATCGCCTAGTAATTTACCGTTTATTGCCCCCGCCGCCACAATAATTATGTCGCCTCTATACTCGGTTCCATTAACTAGTGCCGAGAACCCCGCTGCATTCCTCTTGAGGCGAGCGAATCCATTGATTACCTTCACGCGCGACCTAATGTGATTAACTATGCCTGCAATATTCACCAACCTATCCTTGGATATTATTGCTCTCCCTCCCGGCATTAATTTGATCCCCATTAATTTAGATGCCTCCTCAATAGTTATCTCCCTGGAGTCGGATCCATAGCTTGACCAGAGCCTTATGTACTTATTTATGTCCACCTCTTCCCCAATAAATGTATAGGCAGGGTACTCCTTCAAAACCCAACTGCAGCAATCAAGCGATCTATATATCTCCAGTGTCCTCTTAGCTAGTTCCATGTCCGTATCGAAGCGAAGAAGCATTGAGTGTATCAAGCCGATCGGGGGATAAGTCGTTTTTTCGCTTATCATTAACACGTCCACCCCCGTCTCCTGGAGGAAGTGGGATATGAATGAGCCTGCTATTCCCCCACCGATAACTATGGCCCTCAACATCGATCGTGAAGGAATCGAGTCGGGTGTTTTTATTTATTTTTAATCACTGGATCCATTGCTTGGAGATTCCTTCCCTGTCTCTATGCTTTTCTCCAATGAGTGGGCCGAGCGACTTATGGCTGCGCTGGCTATGATATTGGTCAGTATTATAACCATAAATGATAAATAGAATATATCGTTAAAATATGTGCCTCCCATTGAGTAAAGTATGCTGGATAGCACTGCAACCGTTAATCCCCTTGGCAGCAGGGAAAACACGAATCCCCTATACTCCTTCTTTATCATTGCCCTGACCTCTATGTATCTGATTAACAGGAGAAACATCGTTATTACCAGGGAGTAAATGAAGTAAGTGAATGATAATAGGGCTATCATGCCTATGAAGACGAAGAAGAAAGTCCTCACAATGAACTCCAGCTCCCCCTCAACTATCTCCATGTCCTTCTCATGTATATCTATGAATAAGTTGAGGTGCTGGCCAATCGCCCTATAATTGCCAATTATCATTGCGAATATCAATATGGACACGACGGCGGCGCCGCCCAAGTAATCCACTACTCCATATAACAAGAACGCCACGCCTATGGTAGCCACATAGCCCCTTGTCCCCTTCAATACATTGAGTGCGAAGAGCCAAAGAAAGCCCACGACGAGGCCCATGAATACGGCAACGCTTAAGTAATCCACTACGTACTTAGCATAGGATTGAGGAGTGAATGAGGAGCCAGTTATCAATACGAGTAATAGATAGAATATCAATATCTCCACCACGGAGTTAAATGTAGCCTCCGTGACCGCTAGATTATAGAGATCACTTGGTATTTTGATGCGTGAAGCCACGGGAACTATAACGACCGCAGTCGTCTCCCCCACTATTGTCCCAAGCATTGCCCCATAAATATATGGCCAACCAAATAAGTAATTCATTATCAACGCGATGACGAACATGGGCAGCAATATATCGAGGAGACCCATTAATAGGCCAAGTGCGCTGGCCGTGAGGGAACCAAAATCTATTTTGCGCCCTCCATCAAACATTATAATGACCAGCGCTATGCTTCCGAATAATGGAGCGAAAAGCCTAAGCACCTCAACATACCTATCCGGCACGAGGTGACCAAGGGGGACAAGGATGATTCCTATCAACATTAATATCAATATCTCCGGTATTCGAGTGGCCCTGAACAATGCATCGCCTAAGTAGCCTATTAGAATTATCATTGCTATAGCTATTAAAACCAGGTCCGTATTAATCAATAAGCATCGCCTACCACAGCTTTGTTTTCAGCCTTATTAAAAGGATATCGATCCAAACATGATGGCGATCATAGATGTTTTTAAGTATGCATGTCTTAGTAATGCATAAAAACCCTAAGTAATACTATTATTTAATAATTATGAGCAGTAAAGTTCTCTTTATGAAAAAATATGATGCATCATGGATAATTTTAAATAGGCCGGAAAAATTAAATGCATTTGATGAGGAATCATGGATGCTCCTAAATAAGTACATAGAGGACTCCCAATACGATGACTCCATTGCAATAGTGATAACGGGCACTGGACGAGCCTTCTCCGCCGGAGATGACATAAACTCAATGCTATCCCTCTCAACCAAGAAGGAAAGCATTAATTTCTTCACGAACCTAATGAAGGCCGTCGAGGCAATGCTTAACTCCGAGAAGCCCATAATAGCGGCAGTAAATGGCTTAGCCTATGGCGGTGGATGCGAGATACTGATGGCTGCGGACATAGTTATCGCAACTATTGACTCAAGATTTGCTATACCGGAGGGGCGAATTGGCCTCATACCTCCAATAGCCATAAGCATAGGATACGCAGCCCTTGGACGATCAATAATAGACTTAGCACTCACGGGCAGGGAACTAAATGCTGATGAGGCGCTTCGAATCGGCTTAATTGATTATGTGGTTCCCAGCCAGGAATTAACGAGTAAGGTAATCAATGTACTGAATGAACTGAAGAAGGTTGATCCCACCTCAATAAAAACCATTAAGCGATACCTCAATAAGAACCGCAATAATGATATTAAGAACGCCATAAAGGAATTGGCCCTACTGGCCCTAGGAGAGTCATCAAAGAACCGTATGCAAAGATTCATCGAGGAACGAGCCAATAGAAAAAGCGGAAACAAAAACTAAGTGAACAATAGCGATCTCAACGATTAGGAAGCCTTTATCCTTTATCATGGATCACAACCGAGTAGCGCCCGTAATGGGGCGTAACCCACAAGGCCTCGGGAAACCCAAATAGCGGGGAGGAGGTCAGTAAGCATAAATATTATTTATTGCTGTAATCGTGGTTCCTCAATGATTAGGAAGCGGATTGGGGGCAGGGGATTATGTGGCTCCTCCTTCATTAAGTCAGTCATGGATGCATATAATGATTACAGGATGGAATTAGGGATTCTCGATGTTTATGTGTATGAGGTTCCCGGAAAAAGCGTGAAGGCGACGGCCATGATTATACTTAAAGGGGGCCTCGCTCCAGTCACATTAACTATTTACTGCATGGCTAATGAATCAATTATCGCATTAATGGATGTGAGCAATAAAGTCAACATGCAGTGCAATGGCAATTCAACTCATATAACCATAGATCTCTATCAACCCCCCGAGGAAGCGCAACTTTGCATAACCGATAAAGGCAAGTACATGCTGGCCGCCGCGCATGAATTTAATGAAGATAAAACCTACTTAATGAAGATAATTAATGGACATATGGATTCCATTTTGATGGCTTCCCTAATAAAAGAATTAATGGACATATATGCATCACTGGCCTCCTCCCCGCCCTGAAGAACCCTTTGCTCAAAAATCATTGAACCCCGCTCAATCGTTTCCGCATAATGGCGCTCAAAGCATCTAGTCTGGATTCATCAATGTCATAAAGGGCCGCGATCACCTTAGGCGTTAATGCATCCGGTGACCCCTGCATTAGTATGCGGCCGCCCTTAATCGCTATTATTAAGTCGC
>LOBW01000008.1 GCA_001516585.1 Thermocladium sp. ECH_B | reverse complement strand
TCATGAGGTACGACGTTCTTGAGCCGGCGTTATCCCCGGATGAGGAGAAGTTACTGGCTAGGGCTAGGGAGTATGTGCTTGAATCCAAGCTGGAGGACTCGGAGAAGGCATTCATGCAATTCCTAACACGGGCACGGGCTGGGCAGGATACCATTAGGAAGCTTCTATATTTCTTCAGGAGGGATATGAAGGGATACGGCAAGCTTGACCCAATAATGCGGGATCCCTATGTTGAGGACATCCATGTTAATGGGAGTGATGGGAGGGTATTCATATGGCATATAAGGTATGAAGGCATGAGAACCAACATAGTTCTGACCGAGGATGAGGTGAATTCACTAATAGCGAGGATATCCAACATAGTTAAGAGGCAAGTAAACACGGCTAACCCAATACTTGAGGGGTTACTGCCGGAGGGGGCTAGGGTCGAGGTTGTGCTGAGGGGAGTGGCCGCCAACGGCAATGCATTCACTATCAGGAAGTTCCGTGGAGTCCCGTACACCGTGATTGATTTGATTAGCCTGGAGACAAGTGACCCGGATGCCTTGGCTTACCTATGGATGGCGCTGGATAAGGAGCGCAACATAATCATTGTTGGGCCAACAGGGGCCGGGAAAACCACTCTACTAAATGCGCTCCTATTTCTCCTGAGGCCGGATGCCAGGATAATAACTATTGAGGACACGAGGGAATTGAGGCTGCTCCATGAGCAGTGGCTGCCCCTCCTCGTGCGGCCGGGCCACGGCGAGGAAGAGGAGGAGATAGACATGATGGATCTCCTCAAGATAGCCATGAGGATGAGGCCTGATTACCTAATAGTGGGCGAGGTTAGGGGTGAGGAGGCGTATGTCTTGTTCCAGGCATTCGCGAGCGGTCATCATGGATTAACCACGATTCACGCCGATAATGCCGATGGAGCCGTGAAGAGACTAGTCACTAAGCCAATGGATGTCCCCCTCGCGTTGCTCAGCATGGCTCACCTCTACGTCTCTGTGAAGAGAGTGAGGAGCGGGGCCGGCATAGTGAGGAGGGTGTGGGAGATCAAGGAGTTCCTTGATTACACGGATAGACCTGTCTTCGTTGATGTATTGACTAATAATAAGTTAAGCCTTGATAGGAGCGGCGTTGTGGCTAAGGATGAGTATGACGAATTAAGGCGGCGAAGCGACTTATTGCGGGAAATGGCTAAGCATGGACTCAGCGATTATAAGTCTGTCTTCCAAATAATTAAGAATTATTATCTTAATCCAGAAGGCACTCTGAGGATAGTGGAGACGGGTGGATTACCGTGAGGGACCCATTTATTAGCATTATAGAGAGGAATCACGCCAGGACGGGTTATGCATATGATAAGCGTGGACTCTCCGTCTTCGTGAGCGTAATGGAGTTGACTGCAATGATTGGCGCCGTGTCAATCTTTATTGGAATAGCGCTGGGGGAGGGATTAATCTCATTCACGGGGGAAGCCCTATTATTGGTTTCATTACTTGCACTGGGGTTTTCATCATTTTACCCCATTTACCTAGTATCGGTGCGGAGAAGCCATTTCGATAATAGATTCGTGTACACTCTTCTCCAATTATCTCCGCTCTTGTCCGCCGGGACCTCGATAAGTGATGCGATTAAGCATGCATATGATAATGAGGAGGACCCAGTGATAAAAAGGGAATTGGGATTAATTCTTAAGGATATGAGTAATGGAATAGATCCGGTGACCGCCCTTCGGCGAAGCGTTGAGAGGGTACCGTCCCACGCGTATAGGGATCCCATGAATATCCTAATAGAGGGAAGCATGTTGACATCAAAGATAGGCGAACTAATACTGGAGAAAAGCAACTCAATGCTCACAGATAAATTAACTAGGCTGAATAGGGTGGCCAGCGACTTAGGTATACTCTTCGAGGTTTACACATTGGCCGTAATGTTATTCCCACTACTCCTAACTGTATTATCGATGTCATTCTCTATACTGGGCAATATAGCCATTGGCCCAGTGCCAATAAATACCGCCGGCTTACTCTTCTTATTAACAGTATTCTACGTCCCCCTCGCCAGCTTAGTGTTCTACATAATATTCAGCATGTATGAATCCACGCTCTAACCGCTTATCCCCATACTTTCATCTTCTTACACCAGAGACCCCACCCGTACGAGCGAGGTAGTTTACAGAAAGCGGAAAGCCTCGCCCTTTAGGGCGGGGATGACTTCCTTATGTTTAATAGTTTGGCAAAGATTAAAATCCCCGCCCTCTTTTGATGGGGTAGGTTTAAATACTGGAAAAAGCGTCTCTTCTTGGTGCCCTCTCCTGGTCAATTTCTTGGGAATGAGGAGCGGAGGCCGATTCCCCCCGCAATACCGGGAGAGGACACCAAAGAAATTAAACACAATAAGAGAACCATTGTGATTCGCCTCCTACCAAATGGGTTTCAAGAAAGAAAGCTGAGGAGGCTAGCCGACACCTCCGCCAAATTATTTAATGAGATTAACTACGAGAGGAGGCAACAATTCTTCCATGGAGGAAAAGTGGACCTAAAGGGGACGTATGATGAGTATTATGGGAAGTATAGGGGTGAGTTGGGCAGCGCCAATGCACAACAAGTGCTTAATAAGAATAATGAGGCTTGGTCATCATTCTTCTCCCTCCTAAAACTGAGGAGGGAGGAGAAACTACCGCCCCACATGAACCGCGTTTCACCGCCAAGTTATTGGAAGGATGGGGAGACTGGAGGGAGGAAGCTAATGCTAGTCGTGAGGGAGGATAATTATGTGGTGGATGAGAAAAATCATAAGCTAATCCTCAAGTACTTCAAGATGGAAATTAGATTCACGGGTAGGTTGAGGTGGCACGGGAAACAAGGCAGACTAGAGATCTACTACGATGAGGTTAGGAATGCTTGGTATGCCTCCATTCCAGTGGAGGTTGGAGTTGAGAAAACGAAGAAGGGAAGGAGGAGCAAGCATATCCTTTGCGGCGAAAGGAAGAGCATTCAAGTTAAATCGCCTAAGGGGAGCAAAATGGCTTCAATAGATCTAGGCATCAATGTCTTGGCGAGCGTAGTGATCGATGATGGTACGTGGTTGCTCTATAAGGGGGTTAGGGCGAAGGAGGATTACTTCTATTTCGGGAAGAGGATAGCTGAGGCACAGTCCTTGTCAGACAAGATGAAGAATATTGAGGAGTATGAGGCGTATGATGAGCTTAATAGGGAGGGGAGGAGGCTTTTCAAGAAACTAACCAAGAGACTACTTCATTTGTATAGGAACTTCGCCTCCCATTTGCTCAAGATGCTTCATGAGCGAGGCGTATCAACCATCTACTTGGGTTACTCCTTCAACATTGCTCAGGATAAGGGCAATAAGTTCACCGTGAATTTGTGGTCTTATCGTAGACTCATGGAGGTCATTGAGTTGAAGGCTCAAGAATACGGTATTCGTGTGTTTGAGGTCATTGAGTATAATACTTCACGTATCTGTGCTTATCATGGCGTTAGGGTTGTGAGGGGGCCGAGGGGAGTAGTTAATTGCCCTAAAGGGCACAAGCTTCATTCCGACTTGAACGGCGCATTAAATATCTTGAAGAAGGCCACCGGCATAACGATCTCAGCAATAAAGAAGCCCCTCTCTTTTATCGTGGATCATAATCGAGTAGCGCCCGTGAAAGGGGCGTAACCCCCAAGACCTCGGGGAACCCTCGCCCTAAAGGCGGGGAGGAGGTCAGTCCAACCCAACCATAGGAATAATCCCTCAAATAAATTAGACAAAGCCTAGGCAAGGGAAAATTAGCGTTATTCCTTTCTCCAATTACATTTCTCCTCCAGATTCGCCGCCAAGTATGCCCTTATTCCTGAGTATTCTAACTAATTGCCTATAAGCCACTAAGCGCTGAATATTATTGGCGCCCTCATATATTTGAGTTATCTTGGCATCCCTTGCAAGCTTCTCAAGCCCAACCTCAGTGGTTATGCCGACTCCACCATGTAGATTTATTGCATCGGATATTATCTTCTCAGCCACCTCAGTGGCGTAGAATTTAGCCAGCGAAGCGGCGAAGGTGAATTCTGGCCTATTTTGATCAGCTAGGTAAGCAGCTAAGTACGTTAAGTAGCGGGCAGCCATTAATTCACTTAACATGTTTACCAGGGAGAACTCAACGGCCTCAAATGATGCTAAGGGCAACTCAAACGCCTTTCTTTGGTGAACATATGTAAATGCAGCCTCATAAGCGGCTTGAGCCATGCCGAGTCCCTGAGCTGCAACGCCTATCCTAGTTCTGTCAAATGTTTCCATCGCTATTAGGAATCCCATGCCCTCCATGCCGACCCTATTCTCGTCCGGCACCTCCACATTATCTAGAATTACTTCCCACGTATGGCTCCCCCTTAGGCCCATTTTATGTACCTTCATTCCAAGACTTAAGCCGGGGGTGTTTTTCTCCACTATGAATGCGGTGAGTCCCATCCATCTCCTCTTCCTATCAGGTGGGGGACTGGTTCTGGCGAATACTATTAAGTAATCCGCTAGATCAGCATTGCTGATGAATATTTTTCTACCATTTATGACCCACTTATTGCCCTTCTTCTCGGCCTTTGTTTGGAAGCCGGCAACATCGCTGCCACAGCATGGCTCGGTGGCCGCGAAGGCGCCGAACTTCTCGCCTTTGGCGAGCGGGGGCAAGTATTTCTTTTTCTGTTCCTCGTTTCCATAGATCAATAATGGTATTGAGAATAAGTCATTGGTTCCCATGACCACGGTAACCGCTGGCGATACTCTCGCTATTTCCTCGCTCAGTATCACAGTCATTATCGTGTCTCCGCCCTGCCCGCCATACTCCTCTGATAGGTGTAGTCCAAAGAATCCTTGTTGAGCCATTTTCTCGAGGAGGGGCTTCGGAACTTCATCTGTCTCATCTATTTGCGGCGCCAAGGGCTTTATCTCCTTCTCTACGAATTCCCGCACGGCTTTCCTGAACATTTCGTGCTCGGCCTTGAAGATTAATTGATAGTCGCCCAGTCCATCAAATGGAAATACCATATTTCTCGCTGAGATTTGATACTGGCTAGATTAAAAATATTACCTATATGTAGTGTAGAGCAGTAACATTTATTAGCGTGCTATACCTAGTAGATTCATGAGTTACTATGACTATCAACTAACAATAGACAAAATATTAAACTATGCTACATCATCATATCCCAATAGAGAGATTGTATATTGGCCATATAATGGTAAACGCGTGTCATTGACAAATAGGGAGTTCAATAGTAGGGTCAGGAAAGTTGCATCGCTATTGCTGGAGCTGGGGGTTAAGGCAGGTAAGCCCGGTGAACCCGGCACCAGGGTTGCTGTGCTGGATTGGAATTCCCTCAGGTATGGTGAATTATATTATGCCGTGCCATCCGTTGGAGCCACTCTTTTTACAGTTAACGTACGTCTAGCTCCACAAGAGATAATATACACAATGAACGCCGCAAAACCTGAACTACTATTCATAAATATAGATGATTTCTCCCCCCTCCTAAAGCCAATAATGGAAAACGTGAAATCGATAAAGGCAGTGATATATATGAGCGATGAAAACAAGGTGCCCAATAACGGTCTCGGAGCCAAGATGCTTAATTACTATGATGAAACCAATCGGCAAGGGGAAGCAAGTTTTCCAGAACTAGATGAAAGAACCCCAGCAACTATGCTATTCACGTCGGGAACCACGGGATTACCCAAGGGAGGCATACATACACATAGGGGACTGGTGCTTCATTCCTTAGCCACCATAGGCGCAGTGGTTCAGCCACCAATAGAATTACGAAACACGGACACCGCTATGCCTCTCGTCCCCATGTATCATGTACACGCATGGGGAATGCCATACTCCCTTCCATTGGCTGGGGTAAAGATGATCTATCCAGGAAAATTTGAGTGGGGCCACATGCTCCGATTAATAAATGAAGAGAAGGTAACATTCACAGCCGGCGTACCTACCATACTATACGCACTGCTTTCTCACCCGGACTCAAGCAAGTATGACTTGCATGGAGTCAAAATGATAATAGGAGGCGCCGCTCTACCCAAGGGATTACTGGATGCCTCTAATGCTAGGGGAATGATCGTCATAAGCGGCTACGGATTAACGGAGACGGCTCCCATACTCACAATTGCCCACCTGCGACCTGAGCACATGAATCTAAGCGATGAAGAGAAGAAGAATATAATGCTCAGAACAGGCCTCCCCGTTGCATTAGTTGACTTGAGGGTGGTGGATGAGTACGATAGAGATGTTCCTCCCGATGGCAAGACCATTGGGGAAATAGCCGTGCGTTCACCATGGTTATTCAAGGAATATATGGGTGATCCAGAGAAGACCAAGAATGCATGGCGTAATGGATGGTTCCATACAGGCGATGCAGCAGTTAAGTTCGAGGATGGCTACGTTAAAATAGTTGATAGAATGAAAGATGTGGTCAAATCGGGCGGCGAATGGATAAGCAGCCTTAGGCTAGAGGACTTAATATCCACCCACACAAGCGTTGCAGCAGTGGCAGTGATAGGCGTTTCACATGATAAGTGGGGCGAGAGACCAATTGCATTAGTGGTGCCAAAGAAGGGCCAGCAATTAAAGGAGGAGGATATCATACATCACTTAGAGCAATATGTAATTAAGGGCGTCATACCTAAGTGGTGGCTCCCGGATAAGGTAGTTATACTGGATGAATTGCCGTTAACCAGCACAGGCAAAGTCGATAAGAAGACGTTAAGGGACAAATATAATAATATATTAAAACAATAGAAACTAATAGTAATAAGGGCGGCAAACCTCGTCTTTTAAGGCGGGAATGAGGCCAATTGCAGTGGACGAGCTAATTCAAGCACCTTCTCCCGCCAATTCTTAGCCCTAACTATTGCACTAGCCACTAGAACTCCCTTGGTTCCCAACCTTAGGGCGGCCTCAACATCACTGCCGGATTCTATGCCTGCACCGGTGATAACATTGATGCCGGGATTTATCCTAGACACTAATTCAACGGTCCTAGTGATTACTCCAGGCTTCTCCTTGCTGACCGCCTTGCCTGTACCTATTAATTCCGGAGGCTCAACAGCCACGGCTGTGGGCGATAAGGCGGCAACCGCGGCACTTGATTCTGGATCCGGGGCGCACACTAATTGCTCCAGGCCGAGTTCCTTTGCCCTACCTATCANCCATGTCAAGTCATTCAATAATAATCTATGCTCACTATGATTAAGAATAACGCCNCGGGCCCCCGTTTCCTTAATCATTTCAAGAGGCGTGTAGCCTGTGGCTGCTCCCGGCCGTACCGGATCGGCGGATTGTGCGAATACATCTATTGACACGGCCTCAACTACCCTCCTCAACTCAGTGAGCGGCGGAGCAACGGCTATGGATACCCCCAGCTCTTTGGATACGTCTTCGGCCACTTTAGCTAATTGAACCGAGCCTTGACCTATTATTTCGGGATAGGCCTTCATGTTTATCACGAGAATTGGAAACCTCATGTATTATCCGTCGCTCCATTAATTATATAAACTTAGGGGGNTCACCGAATGACTTTAACTCTATTATTAATAGCTTCAAAGAAGAGGAGAACGGTTACACTCAGTTTTTCTGAGTTAGGAATTAACGATTAATATTCACTTAGAGGTCAATGATTTTAATGCGCCTTCCCTATCTTTCTCGTATTCATCCAGTGGAAGCGACTTAACCTCCTTTAGTACTTGTGAAATGGTTGTGTACTCCATTTCCTCAGGCGGCAATCTGTGAGGCATTATTGGACCCATTCTCCTTATATAGTCCGTGACGGTCGCCGCTAATTGCCGCGAGTAATCGAATACGGGATCATCGAATAAATCGACCGGGCCCTCTAGGTATCCATCATGCAATTGGAAGCCTAATGCACCGACCTTTGGTGGGCCATCGAACCTAGTCATCTTTGGTCCTAGAGCCATCTTCTTATCCAGCATGAATTGGGCGAATTTGGAGGGAGTGAGTGGACCCACGTGGCTTCCCCTCATCCATCCCTCCACTAAGTGGGGATACGCGAATGCCTCTAGAATCTCGCCGACCGCCGGTAAGCCATGTTGAGCCCTTATTATTGCCACCGGATCATCCTTACCAACATATTTGCCGGCTATCAGGTTGAGCCTCTCAACACTGGCCACAGCTCCCTGCACTAAATCCCGCTTCCTGTAAACTCTCCTAACTATATACCTGCCCGGTGTTCCAATCAATCCAAGTAACCTATACATGTCCTCCGGCATCCTTAACAAGAATACTTGGGCCTCCTTGACGTCTATTACCTCAAATATGAATCCCTCCGCCATGGCTGGATCAATAACTAATCCAGCGGTATTAAATGGATCGGCAAACATTTTATAGAACGGTAAATTAAAGGCGCCTGGCTCAGTCTTATCGGCGGCGACCACTATTATTGGCTCGCTGCCTCGTTCCTCGAACTCCATTTCGGCGACTTGAGGCCCCATTCCCCTAATGTTTCCGGAGAATGAATCTTTAAGGAGGTCTTGGCCAGCGCCGTATAGCCTCACCTTCTTTGCTATTGATTCCGTGGCGTCTCTAAATATGTTCCAAGCTATTTCATGAATAGATGCATTGTTGGGTCCCTTGTTGTGGGTCATTAATAGGCTCATATCATCCCCTACATTAAACACGAAGTAATCAATTATTGATCCATTCCTAACCTCAGAAGCCAATCTATCCGCTGCATACTCGAGTATCTTTGGATGAACCCAAGCGTGTCCAGGGAGCCCCCCTATGTCTGCCTTTATTATGGATATTGTGGTTCTCATATTAAGTGTAATAAATATAATCGTTAATAAATATTAGTGCTGAGTATACTAAGTGTTCCCATCCCTCTCTCAAGGGCCGATATTCATCCCTCCATGAACCTCTAAACAGAGCCCAACGCACCTAATTCTAAGATAAATTAGAGAACGGGGAAATCGATGGTTGTTGTTAAGGTAAAAAATAAAAAGACAACAACTAGGCGGAACCAGAGGGCCCGTAGCTCAGCAAGGTTCAGAGCGGCAGGCTCCAGACCTGTTGGTCGGGGGTTCAAGTCCCTCCGGGCCCACTAGTTCTTTGAATTAATGATGCAAAAATCGAGAAAAATGATTAGGCCACTGTATAAAACTATTTAACTCGGTATTGTTAGGCATAATATATAATGCCCGCCAACATAACAAGTGGCCTCGATGAATTGGTGGATAAGGTTGGCTATAACATGACAATGATATTATACCAATTTAATCATTACATGGATGTAGAGAAGACCAGTTTGCAGAACATAAGCAGCTATATCAATAATAGTTCACCCATTGGAGTCACAGTCAGTCATCCTGCAAGTTATGCCATACCGCTATTATTGATAATGTACGTGATATACTCCATCTTCCTCGCATTATCCGCCATCCAAGTAATTGCCATACTGCACTCCGGTCTCTATCTATTCAAGGACCCGAGGAAAAGCGGCATTCATTACCCGCCGAGGACAAGACCATTCGTATCGATCATTATCCCGGTCAAGAATGAGGCCATGGATGTCATTGAGAAAGTCCTAAAGAATGTGGCTAGCCTAAGTTATCCCAGGGATAAGTTTGAAGCCATAGTGGTGAGCGATGATGATGAAGAGGCGTTTTCCTCCATAGAAGCCATCACCATGAAGTACTCAAAGCTATATGGGGTTAGGATGACTGCAATAAATAGGAAATCACCCATAGGCTATAAGGGAGGCGCGATTAATTATGCTATTCAATTCTCAAAGGGCGAATTAATAATGGTGCTTGACGCAGATACTGAGGTCCCGCCTAATTACCTAATGTACGCCGTGAGTTACATGGAGGCTGGATACGATATGGTGGGGGCAGTCTATAGGGGGCGACCAGCCATACCCACAGCCACCAGCAAGGCCATAAAGGTGGTTTACGATATATTCAATGAGATAATAATCCTGGGCAGATTCCTCAGCAGGCAGAAGTGGGGATTCTCAATGATAATGGGCACCAACTTCGTGATAAGGAGGGAAACACTGATGAGGGTTGGAGGGATCTGCCACTGTACTGCGGATGATATGGATCTCTCGCTCAAGGTTAAAATGAGCGGGGGTCGAGTTGCAGTGATGAGGGAAGTCACTGCCATCAGTGAAGTCACGAGCACATACATGGCTCTAAAGGCACAAAACATACGGTGGTCCTCCAATGACTCCATAATACTGAGGAGATACTTTAGGCGCATAATTAAGAGCGATATGCCAATCATTGATAAGATAGATATATTGCTATGGTTAACTAAGTACCCGCTCTTATCCCTAGGCGGATTATCAATCTTCATCTCAATAATATTATCGATATTCGGGGTAATTCTTCCTCCATTCTACGTCTTGGCGCTGGAGGGAATCAATATAATTCTCCTCCTCGGGTTCCTCACGCTGATGCTTGCCATAGCCAGAAAAATGAATTATGGAATAATGACGATGATATTTAGCCTAACCACAATGAGCATAATGGGCTTCTCCATATCCTTCGCCATAATATACCACTACATAGAAGCCATGTTTAAGGATCTTGAATGGATATACACGCCGAAGGGCAGTAAAGCAGCCATGCGAGTTAATGGACTATTAATGGAGAAGGCGCTAACGGTGATCTTCATAATGACATCGATAATACTATTCATCCTTGGCTATTACATGGCATTCATATACTCAACCATTGGAGCCATAATAATGATACTCACAATGAGGAGGGCCAAATGAGCGGCAAGTACGATCTGATAGTGGTTGGAAGCGGGCCAGCGGGATCTGCGGCCGCCATAACGGCTTCACGGCTCGGCTTAAAAGTATTGATTTTAGATAAGGCGCAACACCCCAGGGTAAAGCCATGTGGAGGAGGATTAACCCCGAAATCGAGGAGTCTGCTTAAGTGGCTTAAGGTCGATATGGATGACCTAGTGCTAAGTGAGTGTAGGGATGTATATGTAGCTAATTACGCAGGAACCTTTATGCTGCGATCAAGAATTCCATTAATAAGCGTGACGAAGAGGGAGGAATTCGATAAGAGGCTTTTCGATGAAGCAAGTATGGGGGCTGAGTACGAGAACAAGGAGGTGATTAAGGCCATCAATCATAAGAATCACGTGGAGATAATTACGCGGAGCGGAGAGACGTATATGTCCAGCATGGTTATAGCGGCCGATGGAGCGCCCTCCAGGGTTGCTGCATCACTTGGCTTAATCAATGAGAAGAGCGCCGCTGCAGTCATGAGCATAGCTAAGGGTCCCAGCGACTTGCCTTGCCTACTGGACTTTACCGCTGTTAAGTATGGATATGCCTGGATATTTCCTCAATCGAATGGATACTATGATATTGGGTTAGGATCAATAATTAAGCAGAGATATGGTTCACGGCTAGATGAGTATGCGACCAGATGGGGCCTTAAGAGTGGTAAAGTGCTTGGCCACTTAATACCATTTACCAATATAGAGCCTGTAATTGGGAGAACAATGTTCGCTGGGGACGCGCTTGGAGTGGCCGATCCAACAACGGGAGAGGGAATTTATCAATCCATGTACACTGGAATAGCTGCGGCATATGCTGCCTACGCGTCACTTAAGCGTGGAGAGGAACCGGTGATTTATAGGCGATTAGTAAGCAATTTACTGAGCAATAATAGATTAGCCAACGCATTATCGCTTTTCGTGTATGGATTAGATACGCAATTCTTCAGTAGGTTCCTAGGCACCACTGGATACGCAAGCAGTGACGTTAAGGAACTCCTTATCAAGTTGATAAGCGGCAATACTTGGTATGGAGGCGTCATTAAGTTCATTTCGATGAGGATGCCTAAATACGCCATTAGGGCAATAATAAATGGATTAACATAGCCCTATAGCACTGCAGTACACTGATGCCCCGCCTCCCTAGAAGGAGCTATTCTAGTCCTCTTGTGTGATGATTCAGTCTAATTACTTGCCCCTAGGATGAATGACGTCCTTTGGAGCTGCTTGGAATGGCTCTAAGTACTTTCTAAGCACTCTCGGTATTATTATTGTGCCGTCGGGCTGCTGATTATTCTCCAGTATAGCCGTTATTGTTCTAGTGCTGGCTATAGCCGTACTATTTAATGTGTGAACGTATTCCCTATTCATTCCTTTCCTCAATACCCTTATCCTAAGCTTAACGGATTGCCAATCAAGGACGTTGCTGCAGGAAACCATTTCCCTATATGTTCCTTGGGCCGGCATCCATGCCTCTAAGTCGTACTGCTTAGCCGCGGCCCTCCCCATGTCGCTGGGGCACACCAGCACTACCCTGAACGGTATTTCCAAGCCCTCCCATATCTCCTTGGCATTGCTTAGGAGAGACTCATGCCACTTCCAGCTATCCTCGGGGAGGGAGAATACGAACTGCTCGACCTTATGGAACTGATGCACCCTGAATATCCCCTTCAGATCCCTATTAACCGCGCCCGCCTCTCTCCTGAATGCTGGGGAGAAGCCCGCCATCAGTATAGGTAAATCGCTCTCCAGTAATTCCCTATCGCGGAGATAAGCCGCTATTGGGTGCTCCGCTGTCCCTATTAGGTAGAGGTCCTCGTTCTCTATCTTATAAATGGAGTCCTTAAAGGCCTCCAAGTCTATCACTGAGCTTATCACTTCATGCTTCAGCATGTAGGGTGGAACCACTAATTGAAAACCCTTCCGAGACAAGAAGTCTAATGCATACATTATTAATGCGAAGTCCAACCATACTATATCATTAAATATATAATAAAACCTGCTTCCAGCAACTTCACCCGCCTTCTGAGTGTCTCCAAGCCTTAGAATATTCTCAAGCAAATCAGCGTGACCCACCGGCTTCCAATCTATTACTTCATAATCCACACCCACGTACTGCGACTGGAATTGATTCACTATATCCCGCCATACCTTTGGACGACCATGATACGTTATTGGAGTCGATTCGCCGCCGCCCTTACATGCCTCATACACCGATTCATGAATCAAATTAGGCAATCGCATAAGCAATGAGTTTCTTTTATCCTCAATAGCATTAAGCTCATTCTCTTTTCTCCTTATTTCCTCAAGCAATTGTTTTGCATTATTTATTAATTCGCCTCTCTTGTCTGGAGATGCCTTGCTTACTTCCCTCGTCATAACGTTATGTCTATGCCTCAATTCATCTACCTCCGCCTTGATTTTCTTCCATTCTTGATCCAATGAGGCAAACTCGTCAACTAGCGAGGCATCATAGCCCCTGGATTGAAGCATTCTCTTAACCGAGTCCGGTCTCCGCCTTATTTCCTCCAATAAAGACCAACTCATAAACCATTAATGCTTGCAACTACATGTTTTTAATTTTTAGGGATATCGATTCAGCCCTAAGGAACGATCCGGTAGTCACTCAATGGTAAACCTCTCAATATACAATTTCTCTTAGGTACTTCATTGTTACCGAGTTGGGATAGAGCGAATTTAATATAAATCACTCCATTCCTCACCTCAATGCCATTGCTCCTCTCATCATACAACACATATCTTTAACCGAATTCCCTAATAACTTCATCAAGCCTAGGGCTTCCATCATGGGCGGAGCAAAACATCATCCCTCATTATACCCTTCCTCGCCTCGTGGCGCGGATCCCCTCTCGGAGAGCCGATTCCCCTCGGCCCGCAGCGGATTCATCGAGCGGAACCGCCCCGCGCGGATTGGGTTGTGGATCGCGCCCTGGCGTAAGATGACTTTCAGCTCTTTAATCCCCGTTAAGTTAATTAAATTCATTGGCGTAGCTACCTGTGAATTCCGCAGCAAGCCTAACCATTTCTATATATTGGCGATGTTATTCTCACTATGAAATACTCATCCGAATTAATCACCTTGGCTCTGAATTCATCTGCTATTGCCATTATTTTATTCTTAATTACGACGAGACTACTATTGAATAGCGGAGTGGAGACCCAGCCCCTATCGCTCTGTATGCCTATTATTATTAATTCCCGCGCGGCGTTGAGTGCCTCGCTCACTTCTCGAGATATGTATCTAACATCATTAAATGCAGCATGTGCAATCAATTCATCAAATGCTCCCTGCCTAAACGGCAGTAGATAATTAACCGCTATAACTAAGTCGCTTCCAATGGATTCAAACTCATTTAGGTAACGAACTACCGCGGTATCGAAATCGCTAGTTACATAAGTTGCACTAATGCTTAGGGGTAACCAAGCCTCTCCCGTCACTGCTATACGTCCCCGTAATTCCGCTGCGACTTTACTCAGCATGTAAGCCCGCATGGAGTGGCGACCTAAATAACCTTTTCCACAAAGAGTCATGCGGCGGGCGAGGGGTCTCGTCCTTCCTATAGGGCTAGATCCAGCCCCAAAGGCATCTCGCATAGTCCCTTTATGGAAAAGCGCAATACACATCAATTTGAGCGAATAGCATAATGCATTGCACTCTATTATTGATTTTTATAAATAATAGCGTTATTTATTATGTATTATAGGAATTCGTATGAATCTCTATAAAGTATCCGGCATAATAATATTGGTGGGGGCGGTTGGATTTATTCTAGCAATGAATGTGGCGGAGTTCTTGTTCCCAGGTTATAGCGTCTCAAACAATTACATAAGTGACTTGGGCGCAATGTGTAGAGCAGGTTCATGCACGATAGTTCAACCCTCGTCAATCATATTCAATACATCGATGGTGATACTCGGCATATTAATAATAGCGGCATCCATGTTGCTACTTAAATCGAAGGCATTCAAGTTATTCCCCATATTTTTCACTATTTCCGGCATAGGTGCAGTAATGGTCGGCATATTCCCAGAATACACAGGAAGCCTCCACTCCATTTCAGCATTAATAGTATTCCTCTTTGGGGGATTGGCCGCAATATCATCATATAAATTACAGAGGACGCCCATGAACATCATTTCCATACTCCTCGGGATCACTACCCTAGTCGCGTTAGCGCTATATATAGAGGGCAAATACTTGGGACTGGGACCTGGGGGAATGGAGCGAATGATTGTATATCCAGCGCTACTATGGGGGATCATAATTGGTTCATATATTGCCGGCAGAAGCGATGGCCCTAATTAACCCAAAGACTGATATTGCCATAGTGAGCCGCAATAATCGCTAGCTTAGGGATTAAACAGCGTTACCATTAATTGGACACGCAGTATCTACGAATAAAATTAAAAACCACTATTCATGAATCCTATCAAAGCCGGGGTGGCCGAGCGGCCCAAGGCGCGGGACTCGAGACCCAGCAGCAAGTCATCCCGTCCCCGAGAGGGGGCCCGGGTTCAAATCCCGGCCCCGGCGCCAAAAATTAATTGCCTAGCTTTATCATTCCTAGCTCCTCAAGCGTGGTGAGGTATCTCATTATTAATTCCTTATTTGCATTGGGGTACTCATTCATTATCATGGTTATTAGGGAACCGGTATCGCTTGCGTACTCCATAGTTATCGGTATTAGCGATAGGAAGAGAGATTTATTGAAACTCTCATCCAATATATCCATTACCCAAGTATTTGAAAGCAATTGGTGGTCTATTATGGGGCCCTTGAATAGTTTCCGTAAGCTCTCGCCCGGGGGATTGTGGGGTTGCTGGGCCGTGCCATCTATTCGTCTACGGGCATTCTTTAACTCGATGTAATTGCTGATCAAGTCGCTGTTTGGTTCCTTATACTCATTAATGCTCTTAGCCACTGCTGATGCAATGCCCGTCAGCATCTCTAGGCTTACCTTATCAAGCGTATCTAGACTTGAGTGGTAGAATTTATCGGGCCATTGATTAAGCATTACGGTTGGTATCTTGAATGAGAGTAATACATCGTGATCACTTCCGGCTTCATAATTAGATATATCCATCCGAATGCCCCATACCTTATTGGAGTTATTGAACGTATTAACGGTGAATATTGACCTGAGGGATCTATATATTAATGCCTCTAGCGGAGTCCCCATGAAGTTAGGCGGATTTATCTGTATTAGGGTAGATCCAGTGATGCTCTGATTTTCGCCAACCATATCTAGGTTAACAAATGCTTCCTGCCTTAACTTGCTGCCTTTCTCCAACATGAATGCATATGATCCCCAGTACTCCGGCACGAATACGTGAAGCGCCTTAGCTTGTCTGGCAACCAGTATATTGGCTACCGTGCCGCTTAGATTATCATTATATGTCTCATATGGATGGCAATAATGGCTTATCACGCCGATGCTTGCATCATCATCGCCGGCCACTATTACGGGCATCTTTGCATTTAACCTATAACGGCTCTGAACAGNCATTGAAACGATATTGCCGGTTAATTTGCCCACGATTTCCCTTGGTATAGACATGACCGGGATGCCATTCTCGTTCTCCTTAAGGAATAGGCCCATATACGGGAATGCCTCGCTTGGAGCGTCCTCCCTATAGAGAAGGAGGCCCACGGCGCCCGACTTAACCGCGTTCCTATAAACTGTGAATGGATTGCCCCTCGCTATTACTATCTTTCCATCTACATTAACCATGGGATCCTCGCCATCCCCAACATAAACCGCCACTCCACGGGCCTCGCCGGGTGGGCTATAGGCCGTTACCAGTAGTGGCGAATCATTCGTTGTTATTCTTTTTCCATTCCATTCAAGCTCGCCATACTCGAGATCCCAACCAATAGGGGCCTTAAACTTATCATACTCCCTATTATAATAATAATTAATGATTTCATTTGGTATCCCCAACTCATCTAGTTGATCCTTGATGAATTCAGCTGCATCCTCAAGTCCACTGCTTCCCTGTATTCTATGATACTTAGCAAGCTCCACCAATAACCGTAGCGCTAGGTCCCTACCGTTCACGTATAAAGGGTGAGGAGCCTATACATATAAATCAGACCTCTCGTTAACCATGATGGGGATAGCTCAATTACATTCAATTATTTAAATGAGGGACTCCATCCATAGAAAATAGGGGGAATCCCTAATATTCCAGTCCTTCTTCATGCCATTCCTCCGAAGGCAAAGCAATAAATGAGGGGGACGCAATAAACCCCATCCTTTTAGGGCTGGGAGGGGAACGCCGCACGGAGCGATCATTAACCTATATATGAAGGCGGAGTTGCCATTTCATGGCGGTAAAATTTTTTTACTCAAGTAATTTGCATCACTGCATGAGGTTACTGGAGTATAAGGGTAAAGATTTGCTGTATAAATATGGGGTTGAGAAGCCTCGAGGCATCGTCATCAGTTCCCCCGATCAAGTCGATGCCGGGCTTAAGTACCCCGTCTTCGTTAAGGCGCAAGTACCATTTGCTGGAAGGGCTAAAATGGGGCTCGTCAAGAAGGCGAATAATATTGATGAGGCTAAGGCAATATCCAAGGAATACCTTGGACGCGTGATCCAAGACTTCCCCATAAAGAAGGTCCTACTGGAGGAAGGCTCCCCAATAAAGAAGGAGTACTATATATCGATGACCGTTGATAGAACCAATGAGCGATACTTAA
This sequence comes from Thermocladium sp. ECH_B, assembly GCA_001516585.1. Lineage (NCBI taxonomy): Archaea > Thermoproteati > Thermoproteota > Thermoprotei > Thermoproteales > Thermoproteaceae > Thermocladium > Thermocladium sp. ECH_B. Next base: position 20,266 of record LOBW01000008.1, on the reverse strand, counting down.
TATTAGCATCTCCCGAGGGCGGCATAGATATAGAGGAGGTAGCTAAGGAGCATCCCGAAAAAATATTTAGGGGCGGCTTCCACCCATTCGCTGGGTTACGGGATTACCTAGTTAACGATTTGACGAAATTCATGGGCATAAGCGGGCCCCAAGCCAAGTCATTTGCGGCTGTTGTATATGCAATGTATAGGGTAATGATGGATTACGATGCAGAGCTTGTGGAGATAAATCCACTGGCTTTAACCGAGGATGGACGATTCATAGCTATTGATGTTAAGATAATGGTTGATGATAACGCCTTATTTAGGCATAACGACATAAACGTCGAGGAGGAGGGTGATTTAACTAGGGAGGAATTGGAGGCTAGGGCAGCCGGGTTCCATTACGTTGAGTTACCGGGGGATATCGGTATAATAGGAAATGGAGCCGGCCTCACCATGGCTACAATGGATCTGGTTAAGGAGNATGGGGGTGAGCCAGCGGATTTCCTTGATATAGGAGGAGGGGCAAGCAGGGATATCGTTAAGTCCGCGTTGACTCTCCTGCTGAAGGATGCCAGGATAAAGGCTATTTTAATGAATATATTTGGGGGAATAACAAGGGGTGACGAGGTAGCCTATGGAGTCATCGAGGCGATAAAGGAGATCGGCGTATCTAAGCCGATATTCATTAGGTTAAAGGGCACCAATGAGGAGGAGGGGCGGAAGATCCTTGCCCCACTAAATATTAAAATATATGATACGGCTGAGGATGCTGTGCAGGACTTAATTAAGGCAGTGAGGGGTGGTAGGTAATGATACTGGTCAACTCTAATACCAAGGTAATAGTGCAAGGCATAACTGGAAGCGAGGGGTCACGGCATACCCAATACATGCTTCAATATGGGACAAAGGTAGTTGGGGGAGACACGCCGGGTAAGGGAGGACAAACAGTTGCTGGAGTGCCTGTATTTGATTCCGTGGAGGAAGCAGTCGCTAAAACAGGCGCTAATACCTCAATAATCTTCGTACCAGCCAGGTTCGCGGCGGATGCCGCATTTGAGGCAATAGATGCCGGGTTAGGGTTAGTCGTCGTGATAACAGAGCACATACCTATCCACGACGCGCTACTATTCGTGAACTATGCTAAGTATAGGGGAACAACAATTGTTGGGCCTAATTGCCCTGGCGTGATAAGCCCCACCGTAAGCAAGGTAGGCATACTTCCCAACAGCATTTATAATAGGAAGGGCCCGATAGGCATGATCTCCAGGAGCGGCACCTTAACATATGAATTATCGTATCTTCTATCCCAGGCAGGCCTTGGACAAAGCACCGTGGTGGGGGTTGGGGGAGACCCAATAACCGGCATAGATGCCGTTGAGACCGCCATGATGTTTGAGAAAGACGAGGAAACCAAGTTAATAGTGGCCGTCGGGGAAATCGGCGGCGATGCCGAGGAGAGGCTGGCGAAGGCGATAATGGAGGGAAAAATAACGAAGCCAGTGGTTGGATTCATTGCTGGACGAACGGCGCCCCCCGGTAAAAGGATGGGACACGCCGGCGCAATAGTATCAATGGGTATGGGTACCTATGCTGGGAAAGTGGAGGCACTTAAGAATGCCGGTGTGCCTGTCGCTAAGACGCCTCTCGAGGTAGTGAAGCTAGTTAAGGAAAGATTCCATTAAGATCCGGTTCTCGTTTCTTTTCCACCAAAATCATGCGTGTTTACCCCCCTTTATGTCTAGGAATCCATCGCTAAGCACCTTAACTAGCCTACCATTCATCCAATTACTAAGTAGCTCCACATAAGCCTCAGCCGGTGTTCGCGATGTTATTACCGTGTCGAACCTCCTTTCAAGCGACTTCAACGTCTCGGTGCATTGAGTTATGAAGGGACACCTAACGCAGTTTATGGTTGGCTCCTTCCCCGTAACCACTATGAAACCTGTCTTATAATCCACGAATGCACCCATATTATTGATGACCCTTATCAATAGATCCCCATTCTCCTTTCTAACTTGATAAACCAAGTAGATGCCGGCGGCAAGCTCGTATTCCCCCTTACCATCCCTAAGCCAACCAGACTCCAATAAAACGGATAGGTGATGAAAAAGCGTGGATTTAGGCATCTTTAATTTCCTCATCATATCTATGGGCCTAGTGACGCCAAAGTTCACTAGCCTCAATATATTTATCCTCGCTGGATGCAGCGCCTTGCGAAATGCCTCCTCACTAAGCATTCTTATGCCATCCTCCTTACTATGCTTCACCACGGGTATCCTGATGACCTCAACATCGCTGAATGCATCCATAATCTCGCAATTAATAATTCAGGGGGGTGGGGTTTATATTATCTCACGGCATGAGCAAGATACGCAGAACCATTATTTATCATGCTCGCTGCAGCTAGCCGAGTACCTGGGGCCCTCCCATATTGTTAATGATAACTCGCCGCTTCGATTACCTAATTTCTCCCTTATCTCGCCTAGGATCTGGACGCACATTACTTCAGCCGTGGCATACTTGCCCTTAACGACCTTCATCTCCGTCTTGAATGGCCCCGTTATCTTGATCTTATCAACATCGGTCTCCGGAACGAGTAATTTATAGTTCCATTGAGAAGCGATCTGCGTCACTATTGAGTTCAATTCCTCAAAATCCAATAAATAATCAAGGGACCCAAGGCTATCCCTATATTCCACTTCTAATCTATATGTGTGTCCATGTAAGTAATTATACTTATCGTTGAACCCCGTATAGTGAACCGCCTCAAAGAACACATCAACAATCTTGATCCTCATGAATTAAAAGCGAGGCACGAGTTTAAAATTTATTTATAATTATCACCTAGCTAATAAACAACTTATCTGGACCGCATCCATATGTTGATGTTCTAGTTGTTTTCATTCTGGATAAGTGGATTGAGCAGCTCATCATGCATCAACAAAATGGATCTAGTGAACCGCTCATCCCATGAGGGGGAACCCTTAATGCTTATTTAAGTAAGGGTTAGGAGGAATAATAATTAAAAAGTTAAGTGATGCTGGCTCGCTAATGGATGTAGGTATTTTCCTAGCTGCATTGGGGATAAGCCTTGGAGTTATCCGAGGCGGGGGCCGTTACTGCCATTTATCAAGCGGNCTATAAGGGCTGGAGACCAACTCTTTACTCCATTGCTGGCGTTGCAGCCGTGCTTGTTCCAACATTTATTGTGGGCAAGTACATAGTGCTGCTGCCATTGCAATACGTCCTGGGGGTTTCCGCAGTAATACTTCTACTTCGGTTATAGGCTGCTTAGGAGCAGTCGAAGATATTNCAAGGGCATTCGGAAGACCGGGGAGGAGAAGAAAGAGGGAGTGGGCGTGGTCTTCGCTGTATCGGCTACCGAAGCATTTGAAGCCGCCCTAGTCATTGTTGCATTAATACCTAAAAGTTACTNCNCCGCGCTTTCCGGAACATTGATAGCTGGGGGAAGCGTGGTGGCACTCACCATTGCATTAAAGGATCAGATAGCCAAGATAAGGCTGCCGCACTTAAAGTTCGTGCTTTCATCTCTCCTATTTAGCCTGGGAACAATGTTGGGCATCGAGATCTTCATGGATATGAGCGAATTATTCCTATTAGCATTATTCGTTGCGTGGCTAGGCATAAATTATGTATTGATTAAGGTGTAGTCCCCACTGACCTCCTCCCCGCCCTAAAGGGTGGGGGTTCCTCGAGGCCTTGTGGAGTCACGCCCCTTTTACGGGCGCTACTCATTCCCCTGGCATTGTGGAGTCGGCCCCTCACCCCCCGTTCCCAAGGAATTGACCAGGAAGCCAATTACCCCTCCAACACCAAGCCTCGAAACACATCGCCCCTAGAAGGGGCGAGGTTTGCTGTTTATTCTATAATGGGAACTTGCCTATCCTTGTTTTGTCTTTCTATCATCCATCCAGGGTATTGGGGTTTAGGCCTAGTCAATTCATTTAATTCATCTACTTGACTGGGCTTCAGATTAACGTCTAATGCGCCCAGATTCTCCTCCAGCTGCTCCATAGTCCTTGCACCAATTATAACAATGAGCTTCTTAGTTAATAGCCAAGCCAAGGCGACTTGGGCAGGTGTTGCTCCCTGCTGCTTAGCTATATCCTTAAGCTTCTCAACGACTTGCTGTGCGAGGGCTGGATCAAAGGGCGGGAAGAAGAATCCCCTATTTCCCATTCGAGTGCCAGGCTGCGGTTTCTCGTAATTGGTGTACTTGCCCGTTAATATGCCTCCATGAAGCGGACTCCACACGAGGAGGGTCATTCCACTGTAATCCAGGAATGGGAGAACCTCATGCTCTATGTCCCTATTCAGCAATGAGTAATTCATTTGAGCCGTCTCATACCTGGCGTACCCCCTTTCCTCAACCATTGTTTGCAAAACTGCCATTTGCCACGCCGCAAAATTAGATACTCCAGGATAATTGACTAGCCCCTCCTCCACTAATCTCTGCATTGCTTGAGCGGCTTCCTCAAGGGGAGCCAAGGCATCCCATCCATGGAATTGGTAAAAATCTATCCAAGTAGTGTTAAGCCTCTCGAGGCTCTTTCTAATGGCGATATTTATGTGATGCTTGGATAGGCCCGTCTCATTAACGCCTTGCCCAGTTCTACCCCTTACCTTCGTGGCTATTAGGACTTGCTCCCTATAACCAGTTAAGGCGCGTCCAAGGAGCACCTCTGATCTGCCTTCGTCATATACATCAGCCGTATCGAAGAAGTTTATCCCGGCATCTATTGATCGCTTAACCATTTTATTCGCCAATTCCTGATCAACGCCGCCCAGCTTCCATACATTCTTTTCCCCGAACGTCATGGCTCCCAGCGCCAAAACAGATCCTAGAACTCCCGTTCTTCCTATCCTGATGTATTTCATATTAGCCATAATTGCTTAACAAATTAAACAATTAAAAACATAACGTAGATCCTTACCCAAAAAGACGAGGCGCATACCCGACATCATTGAATATAGGTTTAAAAATGGAGCCTAATAATGAAGTCAGTGAATGAAGCATACCTAGCACTAATTGTTGGAACATCGCTTCTACGCAACGCCATTAACAGCAAATCGCTCAGAGATGAAACCAAAGATATAATAAATAAATCGCTTAACCAAGATCCCGAAGCCGATGCCAGATTAAGGGCAGCAGCCCTGAATGGCCGTATCCTGGATGAAATAAGCAATATCGTATGCAGCGATCCACGCATGAGCGCGGAGATGAGCACCGCCATAGCGGTGAAGAGGTGGGCGGATCGAAGCATTGATATTGACTTATTTTCAACCGATACTGGAGCATCAATATTAGCGGCGAATGCATTAGCTAAATGCATTAACATGAGGGGAACCGATATGAAAGCGACGGGCATCGTGGTTACTCCAATATTTAGCTCAATATCATTCAACGATGCCCTAGGCAAATTCCTTAACATAATGGGAAAGCGAATCATTACGAGGAGAGGCATAAGCGTCATTGGCGTGACCGGGGGCCTAAAGCTAGAGGTGGTTGCCGCAACTATCATAGCAATGCTGACCAATGCACGCGTGGCTTACTTAATGGAAAGCGGGGAACTAGTGATATTCCCAGCCATACCTATCAAATTATCTGAGTCCCTGCTTAAGATGGAGAGAAGCAAGGAGGATTGGGAGGAATTGGTCAAGAATGGATTGGCAGAGTACCGGGATGGGGAGTACTCACTTATGAAGTGGGTGATGAACCTGCTTAATATAACTACCCAAAGTGATACTTATTGATGCTGGCCTTGATGTAAACCGGTTGCCTATACATGAATGATCTCACATATATTAATCCAGGTCCTGCTAATGAAATGAATCTCCGCTCCTTGCTCGGCACATTCAATGACTCCAACACAAACTCATCGCTCCTCAGTATCATTTTGGTGTTAGTTAATTGAATTATTGCATTATTTAAGTCCTCAGGCATGTGTGTGGCGAATATTACTGATATACCTCTGCTTCTACCGAGCCTCGTGACCCTAGTTAAGTGACGCTCCATTAGGGCCTTCTCATCCTCGCTCCGGGCTTGCGGGAAGAATAAATGAGCCTCATCCAATAATATTGCCATTATTCTATCCCTATTTACCGCATGCTCCCTACCCATGTATCCATACACCTTATCCATCAATCTATAAACTATCAATCTCTGCTGCTGCGGAGATAAGTTGGCCAAATCAACCACGACATAGCCGGGCCCCAATAATTCATTATAGCGCGGCTCCTTCATGATATACCCACCGAATGATACATCGAAGAGGCCAAGTTCGCTTAATGCAAGGAATGACCTGACCATATTCTCCATTGTGCTAACGTGAACCCCTATTTCTTGAGATAATTTCTCGTAATTCAACAGCACCCTGCTCCTCTCCATAACTCCGCTCTGGCTGACTAAGTACTCATATATTCCTTTGAATGTCAAGGAACTACCCATGCTTCTCCTTATCTCTCTCAACACGGCTCCATAGAAGATCCTAGCTTGCTGGGTCAATATATCAGTTATATTATATATCTGATTAATCACTGTCCTGGTCTCTAATGCCCAGGGAAACAACGATGCACTAAAGCTACCCTTGTCCGTGGTAACTGTGAAATCGATCCTACTTATCGAAATAGGTCCATTACTTCCATGCTTTCTCCCCATTCCCCGCGCCTTTACATGCTTGACTTGTACCCCCATCTCCACGAAGTTCTTCCTAAGGTATTGCCGGATAATCGCCCATATTATGCTTCTCCTGGATTTACCTCCTTTCTTCACAATGGTAGAGAGAAAACTCCCAATAACTGGGTAAATTATCCTCATATTGCTTACGCCCATTGCAAGATGATGATAATGACCCACCACGTCCAGTGCAAGCACCGTGGCGCTCGTGTTTTTGCTTAACTCATAGGCAATATTCTTCATGAGCATTGTCTTGCCACTTCCCGTTGTCCCCACCACAAGCACGTGATGCTTTAATGCATCAAGCGGAAGCCTCACATCCTCATTAATTACTTCACCGGTGGGAAGAGATAATTGTCCTATAAGTAATCCTAAGCGAGGCAAGCCAAGCATGCCCGTTATTTCTTGATTCTTGGGCTTCCTCACCATGCCGTGAATAGGTGCCGGCCGTGCTGGGGGCCCGCAATTAATCGTTTCACCATTATCTCTGCACTCCATCACTAATTCAAGCGAGACTAATCTAGGGGTGAAAGCTAGTTCCATTTCGATCTCTTGATCAATGGAAATCACCGGAGTCCTAGCCACTGCATACACATCCTCTATATGAACCTCGGTGATTCGCGCCAGGAATCTTGGGCCGGAATCCCCAGGACGGGGCTCCACGATTAGGTATTGCCCAACTGATAAATCATCACTGCATCCAGTAACCATGTAGGCCGTGGCCTCCTCGGCCGTTATTGAGCTGGCTACTTGCCTGCTTATTATCCCTATGTAATTCGTGCAATCTATCTTGTCGCTCATGGAATTACCCCTATATCACGTATTGAGTTCTCCAATTCCCTGAGCCCATCATACGTTGGATTAAGAGGCGACAAGTTCCCGATTAAATGCATGGCCGCAGAGCTTAACCTACGCGATAACCTATCAGCTATCGAGATGGGGACCGCGGTGCCCGTTGGGTCTATCATGGATGCCACCACACCAATCTTATCATCTAGTAATTCGGCGTTAAGGCTCTCCACCCTCACTACATGGCGAAACTTGCCCATGGGAACCACTAAGTACCAAGCCGTCTTGCTATACTTACCATCCGTGGTTTCTATAGTGATCGGCCCCACCTTATATGCAATTCTACCCCCATTGCTTGAGCCACCCATATTATCTGCTTGGCGTCGAGCAATCGATTCATCATCTATATCCAAATTAAGGCACTTAGCTAGGTACTTACTATGGCTTATCCGCTTCACTATTCCAATCACGTTTTTCCCATTCATTGCCCTAACCCTTTCCTCTATTAGTGAGTAATACAACCTGGAGTAATCATTATCCATGCCCAAAGCGGCCGATGTGGAGAAGAGGGGACCATCCAATAAAACAAATGCATTGGAGGGCGCTGCCTCCAATAAGCTGGACTCAACGTGGGATCTAATCTCTTCCCTAATGGCTTCATCATTGAATCTACCATCAAAAAATCTATTGACATGCCTTGATTTAACATAGATGTAATTACCGTAATGCCTTGCCAACTCATCGGTATCGCTAGGTATATACCTGAACTTAAGGCCTAGCCACTTAACTCCCTGTAATCCAGGAACTAATACTTGCCTCCCCCCAACTAGAGCGGCGGCCACAATATGAACATCAACGCCCTCTAATCCAAGAACCCTTGATTGGCTATCAATGCCCCAGAGTCTCTCGCTTGATCCGCTTCTTCCTTCCCTCACTAGGTCTAAAGTGGATGTCTCTATATTATCGCAGAGAACCCTTATTCCGCTGTCCTCATTTATATCCACCAAGTCGGGAGATGCATAGTCACTCACGTTTTTTCCAATGTCCTTTAATGCATTAATTAATTGAAATAATTCTCTCACTAACCCATTAGATGCTTGATCCTCCTTAAAAACATGTTGCATACAATCCATATACGCAATCCAATAATAGTTTCCCCTTCCATATAGGATGGAATAATGCTCCGCATCCCCATGCCATGATGCCGACACTTGAGGATTCACTTATTTACTGAAGGAGACGATTGGTTTCCTCTCCGCCCTAGACGAGGTTGGGCTTATCCTTCCTTTTATCATGATGAGGAATGCATTATTTGATGGGATTATACACATGTGAAAAACCTCGCCATTTATGACGGGGATGAGTTGGAGGAAATAACTTTATTAGTGATGTTTTTGTTCCTCTGATGCCCATCGTGGGGTTTAGGTTTAGAGCATACACCGACGAACGTTGAGGGCGTTAAAGGCCCAGTTGAAGTTGCGTGAGAGGCGTGCAACGCCCTACGATGGGCAAGGCATGCGGGGCGGGAGCCGCCCGCAGCGCCCGTGGAGCTCCGCCCACTACCCGTGGTTCACAGCTACGGGCAAGGCGGGGCAAGGAAGCGGGAAGCCCCTTAAGGGCGAGGTAGCTCACATGGGTGTTTGCTAAAAATATCGATTTCGAAACGTTTTTATTAGAGGCATTTATTGAGGGGAACCCCATGGATGGGCAGGAAGCCGTCAGGACGTTACTTATTCTCGCATTGATGCTAGTGCTAATAAATTACGTTGAAACAATGGTTGTTCCTGCACTGCCCAAGATACAGGATGACTTCGCAACTACCGCAACGACAGTGGGATGGGTCACATCGGCTTACCTAATAGTGGGCGCCGTCGCTTCGCCGCTTTTCGGCAAATTAGCAGATGTATATGGCAAGAAGAGGATGTATATCGTGGCGGTGGCCTTCTATATAGTGGCCGTGGGGCTAGCGGGCTTCTCNCCANCAATAGGTTTCCTAATAGGGGCAAGGGCAATTCAAGGACTGGGCTATGCCGTTTTTCCCATAGCTATAGCCATAATAACCGATATATTTCCGCGGGAACGCATAGCGTTCNCGCAGGGAATACTAAGCGGTACTTTGGCAATAGGACCAGCGCNGGGCTTGCTGATTGGCTCCTACATAGTTCAAGACTTGGGATGGCAATACGCATTCCATACGGCATTCATATTATCCCTGGCGGTCTTCTTCATATCGCTGAAGTATCTAAAGGAGACTGATGTACGGAGCAAGGAGAAGGTGGATTACTTAGGGGCATCACTGATAGGGGGCGGCGTTGCCTCTGTGCTGATATACTTAACGCTGGGTCCAAATTATGGATGGAGCACTGCATCCCAGTTGGCGCTGCTCCTCGTGGGCGCATCATTGATCACCGCATTCGTGTTTGTGGAGAGAAATAGAGAGGAACCATTAATTAAACTAGGCCTATTCAAGATACGGAATGTAATGGTGTCCAACATAGCTGGCCTCATTTCAGGGGTGGGAATGTTCCTGATATTTATCGCGATAACGTATTACGCACAATTGCCTGCGCCATTTGGGTTAGGGCTATCCATCATACAGACAGGCCTCTTAATGAGCCCCGTGGCATTAACCATGGCATTAGTAGGACCGTTTGTCGGCAGGATAGTGGCGAGAAGCGGGCCTAAACCGGTCCTAATTACTGGGGCCTTGGTTGGCGTCTTGGGGTTCTACCTCATGATGATTAATAGAGCATCGTCATTAGCCTTGGTTGAGGACACGGTGATTGCATCGCTTGGTCTAATATGCATAATAGTTCCCCTAGTCAACATGGTGGCTGTATCGGTTCCAGAGGACTCCAGGGGAATAGGCATAGGAATGAATACCCTAATACGGACCCTGGGAAGTTCCATTGGTCCAGTCATATCAACGGTTATAATGGACTCATATGAAACCGTATACTTCACATTATTCAACGGCAACTTAATACCAATAGCGGTTCTCCCATCATCAACTGCCNTTAACTTGATATTTATGATTGGAATGATAATGATGGGATTGACGTTCATAGTGTCCCTATGGACCCGGAACTATAAGGCAGCAGAAATAAATCTAGAGAAGCAGGTAGTCGCGGCTACAGCCTGACAATGCTCAGCGCTTTGTACCATCATCATGCATCAGCAGTGGTCTTACTCATCAGTCCTTCCCTCTCCCCAGAAATCCTTGAGTGACTCGCTTATGGAGGGTGTTTCCCCACCATGCGCTGTCAAGCGCTTCCTAACTCCTATTAATAACGGTATTTTAACGGATAAACCGGTCACCAAAGCCTCATCCGAATTCAGCACACGGAGTTGCCCTATCTCCTCTCTGGACACGTATTCACTTATTAACTCCACATACTTCAAATCAAGTGGGTTGATTATTCTCTTGAATATTTGAGTCATGCATTGGCTCAATGCATCTGGATCCACGCGTGATGGTCTCTGCGAGACGAGGCACATGCCTATGCCGAATTTGCGGCCTTCCCTAGCTATTCTAAGTATGGATTGCTTGCTCATAGATGAGCCCTTGCTCGGCACGAAATTATGGGCCTCCTCTATTAATAGGAAAGTGGGCGGCACTAGTCTTCTCTTTGCCAANGCGAAAACGGTATCCAGGACGACGGCGGCGAGGGCTTGTTGATCCATTATATCCAGTGAACTCAGATCCAGNACCTTTATTCCAGGGCTGGATAGCATGGTCTTAACATCGAGGAGCCTAATGGGTTCACTCCCATAATAGTCGCCGTAACGGGTTAGGAAGAATGGCCTATTCTCAAAGAGCATCCGCAGCTTAACTGATAGGGATGATGTGGCTATTTCGCCCCCATAGCCCTTGGTTGCCGCATTTCTTCCGGACCCCACTATCTCATTTATCAATTCATCTATGGGCGTCAGGGGAGGCTCATCATATATGGAGCTATAGACCCACCCCTCCTCCAGTATCCTTCTCTGGGCATCGGTTAATCCATAATAATAATTAAGTAACTTGACCAGAACCCCCAGCGGCATTGACCTAGGATTCATGCCAACCCTAGTGTATTGCCTAGGACGGCCGAATCGCTTAGCGTAATGTTTATCCATTGAGGAAACATCTACTTTGCCCGGTATGTATATCGATACAAGCGATGATACTCGCTCAGCTGCCTCAATATCCTCCTTGCTGAGGCTGCTTGGATCCCCTGGATACTGCATGGCCGAGTATTCCCCATGCGGGTCAATAACCAATATGGGAAGCCCAACACGGAGGGTTAATTCCTCTAATATGACCCCCGCCAGCCACGACTTACCGGCGCCCGTGGATGCCAGTATTGCACAGTGATGAGTCACTAATTTATCTGGATCGAGCCTGGCATGAACGTGGGACCCCTTTATTANGCCCACATCAAGTGATGATTCTTGGCTAGAGCCCAGCAACGTCTCTATTAATTTATCATCTGCATCATATACTAAGCTATATGTTCTAAGCGGCCTATCTATGTGAAGCAGCCTATTCTCCTTGAATTTACCTATTATCGATAATGAAGCCGTGGTGGATGTTGATATATACTCTAGATCGAAGCCGTACTTCCTTAACTCATCCATTCTCTCCTTGCTGTCCAATTGAGCTATCATTCTCTCATCCGATAAGTAGTTCTTCCTATCGATTGAGACAACTCTAGATAAGATGGGATACTCATCATCGATTACCACGAATTTACCTATCCACACATCGTCCTCGGCATCCATGAAGATCCTCATCCTAGCTCCCTTGACCCCATCAACATCATAAATAACTCCTAGGTAATTCACTGGTGAAGAAAGAGATGATCCCATATTAACCATAACGGATAAACCAAAAATGTATTAAGACGCGGATCCCAACTATACTGCCCACAACCTCAAAACATCCATAATTAATGAATAATAACGCAAGGCTTATAGAAATAAGGATTATCTCAATTCATGAGCTACACAGAGAAGGCGCGTGATCTTTTCCTGAATACCGGAACCAGGTTTCCCTCTAGGCTGATATGGAGCATGGGGCTGATAAAGTACTCCGCTGCGAAGGCAAATAACAAGCTGGGATTACTGGGTGATTTGGAGACTAAGGCTATAATGAATGCGGCCAGGGAGGTAATGAATGGGGAGCACGATGAAGAGGTTATCCTTGATGTATTTCAAACAGGCTCAGGCACTGGACTAAACATGAATATAAATGAGGTAATCGCTAGGCGGGCCAGTGAATTAAGCGGTATAAAGATTCATCCAAATGATCACGTGAATATGGGCCAATCATCCAATGACGTGGTTCCCACAGCCATACGTATAGCCACAGTGGTGGAAGTAAGGAACCGATTAGAGCCTGCCCTTGAGGTTATGATTTCATCCCTTCATGAAGCATCCAAGAAGTACAGTAATGTGATTAAGGCCGGCAGAACCCATTTGAGGGATGCATTGCCCGTAACGCTTGGACAGGAACTATCCGCTTATGAGGATGCATTCACCCATAACGCTAATTCCATTAAGTACTTGCTGGAGGACGTTAAGGAATTACCGATTGGGGGGACCGCTGTGGGAACAGGTATAAATTCTCACCCGGAATTTGGGAGGCTAGTTATAGAGGAAGTATCATCCAGCACCGGCATAGGTTTCAAGGAGGCCAATAAGTTCAGGGCAATGCGGTTAATGAGCGATATAGCCATGTTAAGCGAGGCAATCAAGATAATCGGCATAAATCTGTATAGGCTAAGCCAGGATATTAGGCTAATGTTCTCCGGCCCATTCACTGCCCTGAACGAAATAGATCTACCCACTCAAGCCGAGGTAGCCGGCAGCAGCATAATGCCGGGAAAAACCAATCCAGTAACCGCTGAGGCGGTTCTTCTCGCGTCCTCCCAATTAATTGGATTAGCAAATGCCGTGTCGCAAGCATCAATGCTGGGCGAGTTCGAGCTATCCATGGGAGTACCATTAATAGGCCTCGATGTGTTGAGCCAAATTAATATAGCTGCCGAGGCCTTAAATAAATTCGCCAAGCTCGTGATTAATGGGTTACAGCCCAACATAGATATCATGAAGAAATACGCGGAGAGCAGCCCTGCCCTAATTACTTTAGTATCGCCAATACTGGGATATGATAAGGCAGCGGAACTCGGCAAGGCAATAATGCGGGGAAAGAGCATTAGGGAAGCGATGCGGGATGCTGGACTAAGCGAGGAGGAAATCGATGAGGTGTTAAACGCATCTAAATTAACTAGGCCAGGCATTATGGGCAAGTGATGCTTGATGAAGAATGTCCACATGAAATCCTCAAATTCCTATATATATGTTATCCTTATTCCTAATTATGCGGGTCCGCGTTCTTTTATTTGGAATACAGGGCCTGCCAACAATCGTTATTACCCTATCATATATGTTTGATCCAGTCCTCTTCAATGGGACTGCGATGCATTCGTTCCTGAATATGCCGGGCATCGCGATTTTAACATCAACTAAATCGCCTACCTTATACGGCTTCGGCAATTCCCGCGCTGGAACTATATTCATGGCATCCCTTCCAGGGATTAGGTCCAGCTGTATTGATTTTGAGAGACTCGATAAGTAGAACCAAAAATCATCCCAGGACTCCTCATTAACCGGGTTGCGGCCCCTCTTATGGTGAAGGTACTTCTGAATCAATAGTGGATACTTGACTCTATCAGTTAAGCGAAGCGCCTTAACTAATGAACCTATCTTAGCCATCTCCCCCTCATTCAAACCGGGCAGCAATACGGGCGAAATTATTACCTGTATCTTGGTGTTGCGCAAGAGGTAGCCGAGCTTTCTTAATACTTCATTAATATCATAATTCCTGCTCCCTGAAAGCCTGCGCGCTAGGGGCGGTAGTAAGGCATCAATGCTTAGATTAATCCTAGTTAACCCGGCCTCTCCTAATTCCCTTATGCGTTTCTCGCTTAACATGAATAGCCGCGTCTGCATGCTAATGCTCTTAGCAACATCGCTGATTCCCTGGACTAAGTCCACCAGGAACGGGTAATTACCAGGATCCCCCATGCCATCTATGTGGGCCTCCACATCAACCTCCTTATACTTAGCCACCTCATTAACGGCATCAATCAAAGCATTTGGCCTAACCATGTACTCCATGGCTCTAACCTTTGAATTAGGCCCAGCATTAACCGAACAAAAAATGCATGATAATGAACAAATAGATGTGGGCCTAACCTCTATTACGTTGGTCCCCCTATCTATTATTCCGAACGCTAAGGAACCAACCAGGGGGTACCTCTCATCTATCTCCATAAGCCTGCCCGAGATCGGTAATTGCCTATTCATTCCCGCTCATTTTACCCCGTGAATATCGGAGTAGGATTTATATTTTCTAGCATTAACCACTTAAAAACAATAGAGATCAAAAATGACAATTAGAGTATTGGAGGGAATGATTGGGAATAATCATTTGCCTATTCAGACCATGGCGCTCCTGCCCAGATCTGCATTTGATGAATTGATTAATTCCCCCCTTAAGTATGAGGTAATGAGGATACTCGCAAATGGACCGGCTACAGTGACAGAGGTATCCGCTAGGCTTAGCTTGCTAAAGGGCGCCGTGCATAGGCACATTAAGTCCCTTGAAGAGCTAGGATGGATAAGGCAATTAAGCGCAAATGAAGCAAAAAAACTTAATCTGACCAGGGAAGCTAATAGGATATACTATATACCTACTGCGCTCGTCTATCTTGGTTACTTAATAGAGCATGATGATGAGAACACCATAATAAAAATGCTGAGTAATTACGGGGCATTCATAGATTCAAGAAAAGGAAAATTCATTCTAAGAACCCCCACTGATCGCAAGCCACTATGCGAGAGCGAGTGCCCTGAGCACCAGTATTGCTCTGATTGGGCGTTAAGGATGGCTAAGCAATTCAAGATAAACATTCAGGAACCAGCTGAGTCAGCTGATTCCATAATATTAAGGCTGCTTTACTCGATAGCCATGAGGGAATTAAAGAATAACATGAGTAGGAACCCATTATTCATATTCAGCACTAGGTTTGATAACATATATAGGGAAAAAATGGGTTCCCCAATCTGAGGAGCGATTTAGGGAAGCACCATTTACTTCTGTTTTGAGCAGCGCCCCATTATTCGGAGAAGCTCCATTGCTATGCCGAGGCCTTTTCTAACATCTGGATCATTTAGCACACTCATTAAGCCGAATACTCCATTAACGGGCTTCGCGTTTGACAGCGTCTCCATGTTTAGGCTCTTCCCCATGCATCCTCCTAACGATTGAATTGTGCCCTTGAGATTAATTATATCTTGTGCATCCAATTTATTCATTGCTTGGAGGGATCCATCCATGAGAACCGATAACAACCTAAATAGGGCCGGCTCTTGGAACAAGTACTGAATTATTTCCTCGAATCTCTTTATTATTAGCATTAGCGAATCAAGAGCGCCGCTTTTCTTTAATTCTATTATTTGGTCAAGCAATCCCTTTAATTCATCCATGTTATCCGTTAACATGCCTATCATTTCGAGGAGCTTCTCATCCATGTTCTGGGTTTGGGTTGTTTCTGCCATCATCATCACCTACATCGTGGTCTTTAGCCAAGTTTTGTAAAAGACATCCTTTATAAGCTTACCCAGTGGCGATGTCAATATGCTATAACAACTACCCATCCAGAGCGCCTTGTTGTTATTCATGTCCAACTTTATATCGCAATTAAACATTAATCCCAACTCGCCGTAATCCATTGCGCACGTCATTGCATTTATCTGCGCAGGATCAATGGGTTGGCCAAGCAATTCGCCCGCAATGACATCGGCACTAGCTAATGCTGTGAAGTGAACTGGAACTCCGGCCGTGGGAAGGCCAATGACTGGCATGGAGTGCTCCCCCGGCAAGTAAACATCATCGAACTTAGGACTCCTTCCA
Source organism: Thermocladium sp. ECH_B (assembly GCA_001516585.1). Lineage (NCBI taxonomy): Archaea > Thermoproteati > Thermoproteota > Thermoprotei > Thermoproteales > Thermoproteaceae > Thermocladium > Thermocladium sp. ECH_B. The sequence continues at coordinate 3,834 of LOBW01000008.1, read as the reverse complement.
GTATATACATTTGCAGCCGTCCACTTACCCATTGGAGTATCCACAACGAGGGAGGTACCCTCAAATGGCTTGGGTAACCTGGCTGGAGGCACCACTATTAATAAGTCATACTTGACTTTATCGCTCGTCAATACCACTGTCTTGTTCTTATCATCGACCTCCACGGGCCTTGCATTGCCTACGTAATTTATTCCCTTCTTCTGGAAAACATCCATGGTTATTTTAACCGCCTCCGGGCCGAGGGGTTGTATTGGCTTCTCAAATGGGTGAACCAGCGTTAAATTAACCTTGTCACGTATGCCACGCTTCCTGAAGATAGTATCTAGTTGGCCAATGATCTCAAATGGATAGACGCCACACCTATACAGCGGCTCCGGCGTGAAAACCACTACATTGCCGCCGGTGAAGCTCCTCAATGCCTCCTTCAGTTTCAATGCTCCCTCAAGCGAGAAATTATGGTATCCAACCCCTAAATTATATGTCTTGAAGTCATTTTCTACCCCTAGGCTTGCTATCAAGTAATCATAATTGAACTTGCCCTTATCGGTCTCCACGGTCCTATTTTCTGGATCCACCTTAGTCACGATGGCTTTCACATACTTAACGCCGCGCCTCCCTAACATGGAGAGCGGAAGCTGGGCCTGGGATGGATCTATGTCGCCTAACGCTATGTTGACTAGGAGCGGTGGAAGCAGGTAATAATCAGTATCATTTATTATGGTTATTTCCACATCGACCCTTCCCCGTAGACGTTCAGCCAACTTCTTGGCGGCAACGACTCCCCCAACGCCGCCGCCCAAGACGAGGATTTTCTTAGCCATGAATTACTTTACAAAAAATGTTTATTTTAAGTTTTTCCACCGTCGTTCCCATTATTTTTATCAAGATAAGCCAATACAAAGCATGGGGTATCTACTGGACATGCACCATTTGATGCATTTCGTATTTTCTCAGCTGTATCTAGACATTTGCCTAGGTTCCTAATCAAATTTATTAATAATCCAAGACCCTTCCTAACATAGGGATCATTAAGGGCCTTCACTAAATCAACTACGCCATTTATTGGTCGCGTCTCATGAGTTACATTGGAGGAGACTCCATATAATGCACAGAGCACGCAAGATGTTGCTTCTTGTAGCGTCGTTTTTAATTCGTCTTTATCCATTTGATCTATTACGCCCAGCAAGTAACTAAGTAATTCATCGCTTGTAGGCATAAGCAACCACCATGCATAGGATCTAAATATTGTTTTCCGCAGTATTCATAAACCATCAAATCTCGATAGGCTAATGATAAATCCCATCCCTCAAGGCAAGGGGGAGAATCATTGCTGGAGGACCCCAACGAACTAAGTTTATTGTTTCTTCATTGCTGGTTTCCCTCAATAAAGTAATAATATTCACCCATATCTCTCTGGGTCCTATCTAGTACTGAACCCTTCTTATTGAATCTAGGCCTGCCGGTGCTGGAGTCCCTTCTAAAAGTCATGTCCTGCATCTTCAAGAAGGCATTCATGCTAGTCCTTAAATCGGCGGGGGGCTCCGCTGCTCCGCTTTTGCCTGGTTCTCCGTGAAATACCATGGCGGCAGTGCTTACCCTATCCATCATGGTTATGTCATGCTCCACAACAAATGCCAATGATTCCTTCTCGGTTATTGTCTTTAGTAGCACATGAGCTATCCTCATTCTTTGCTCCACATCAAGGTAAGCCATGGGTTCGTCGAATACGTATACATCCGCTTGACGAAGCAAAGCCGCAGCTATAGCAACCCTCTGCAACTCACCACCACTCAACTCAGAAAGAAGCCTATCCATTAATGGAATCAACGCTAATCCATTGGCTAAATCCGGCCAATGAATGTTCGACTGATAATCGGCGCCCGCCACCTTAGATATATAGCCATTCACGGTGATGTCGCCTAGTTTCATCGCTATATCGCTGACGTACTGCGGCTTGTAACTCATCGTTATGTTGCCATATGGCACTACCGTTCCTTCATCTGGATCAAGCTCGCCGGCCAGCATCTTCGCAAACGTGCTTTTGCCTATTCCATTGGGTCCAATTATTCCAATGACTTCTCCCCTAAATGCTTTGCCGGGCATTATGTCTAGTTCAAATGACCCTAACCGCTTCCTGAGTCGTGTCCACTCTATTAGTATCTTGTCCTCCTTGATTCTCCTTGATGGTGGGTTAATGTTGAATTTAACTGGCTCCTTTCTTATCAGTATGTTCTCATCAACCAAGTAACCCTTTAGGTACTCGTTGATGCCATCCTTAACGCTCTTGATATGTGATGATATACCGTAGGCCCCTGGTTTTCCATATAGGATCACGACCAGGTCCGATAAGTAATCCATTATTGCCAGGTCATGATCTATTACCAATACATAGCGGCCCTCCCCCGCTAATTCCCGTATTGCGTTGGCAACCCTGAACCTCTCCACTATATCTAAGTGAGTCGTTGATTCGTCGAATATGTATACATCCGCTTGACGAAGCAAAGCCGCAGCTATAGCAACCCTCTGCAACTCACCACCACTCAACTCAGAAAGAAGCCTATCCCCTAAGTGAAGCAAATTCAATTTATTCATTACTTGATTCAGGGCCGATTCATCACTCTTAATCCTCGCAAGAACTTCCCTGACCTTGCCCTTGACATACATCGGGATAGTCTCTATGTACTGGGTTTTATGAACCACCTTAAGTCCCTTCCCATAAAGCCTCTCCATGTATGATTGCATCTCTGTTCCTTTAAAGTACTGAATAATCGCGGTCTCACTGGAATTACCGGTGCATAGATTAGGCCTTATCTCTCCGCTCAATATCTTAGCAATTGTTGTCTTACCCAACGCATTCTGGCCTATTATTCCTATAACCTTTCCAGGCCTTAACAAGGGCAACCTAAACAGCTTAAAGCCGCTTGGCCCATATTGATGAATACATTCCCCCTCGAGCTCAGCGGGAGTATTTATTATCGTTATTGCATCGAAGGGGCACTTCTTTATGCATATGCCGCATGCCGTGCAGAGGTCAGTTATGATGGGCTTCTTGATGTTCTCATCGAAATAGATAGCTCTCTTTCCAGTTCTAACTAATGGACAGAATCTAATGCATTCCTGAGTACATTTCTTGGGTTGACACCTATCATTATCTACTACGGCTATTCTACTCATTGCAATTCACCATGAGGTGCACGCCTTAAATATTATTCCAAGAACAACCCCATCTACCTAAAAATATTTCAATTAGTCCTCGGTTTCTCCGCCACGTTCATCCTCATATAAATTCTCAAGCAATTGCTTCTGGTAGTCCTCTATCATTTCCTTCTCCTCATCAGTTAAGTTATCCTTCTCCTCCTCCACAACAGCTATCTTTCTATGCTTATCCTCGCCTATCTCTTTCTTCTGAACATATGCCGACTTGGCTTTAGCATCTATCTCCTCCTCATAGCCACATTTAGGGCACCTCAGCAATTGCTTTCCATTCTTGCCCTTAACAGGCATCATCAGCGTGCCACACTTGGGACAAAATCTCATTAATGTCTCACCATTACTTCCCCTTTAAAACCTTTCTCTAAACTAATACCCAAAATTATTGCAAATAATAATCGAGCAGCACCCATTAAAGGAGCGTAATCCTCTAAGACCTTGGGGAGTCCTTGCCATAAATTAGTGGGGAGGAGGCAGTATGTATCTCGTAACGTTGAGGATAAGTAGTTCATGTGGGCTTGCCGCCGCTGCGGAGGAGTCCCGAGGATCGGTTTACTCCCTGTAAGCAATCCCAGTTAATGATGAGGTGAATAGCGTTCTCAGCTTCATGAGAATAAGCGGGAA
>LOBW01000007.1 GCA_001516585.1 Thermocladium sp. ECH_B | reverse complement strand
CCTCAAGTCGAGGGCTAATTGCCTCAACTCGTTCTTGCTTAATCCCTTCCCATCCTCATGGTAGAAGTATGTGTCTGCCCAACGTAGGGTGTTATAGACCTCACAAGCCACTTCCAAGGGCTTTTAACGCCCCCAGTGTCTGTCCGTTGGTGTATGCTCTAAACCTAAACCCCACGATGGGCATCAGAGGAACAGGAACACCACTAATATAAAGTTATTCCCCTCATCCCCGCCATAAATGGCGAGGTTTCCCCCATGCATATAAAATAATCCTTATTATTGGCCTTCTTCATGGGCAACCCTAAGGGACGAGGTTTCTACCTAACATCATGAATCGATAAGCGATCTTTTCAGGGAGTCCCCGGAATCGCTCAATTAGGATTTAGATAATCCGTGTAAATCTTTAAAAACTCTCCTATGCCTAACCGACTCGGGGGCCGTAGTCTAGCTTGGTCAGGGGGTTCAACCCGCGAGGGTTACCTGACAAACGCACGGCTTGGGCCCTACGATGTAGGCGGGAAATGGGCGGCTAACTCTTTTTGCAGTAAGGCTTAATCAATTTATATATATCAGTANCTCTAGGTCTCTCTTTATAGGTCACCACGAAGTGAGGCAGTGTTTTCCAACTGGATGTGGCTAGTTTCTCATTCACTAGCACTATTATAGGTATGTTAAGCTTCATGAGTTTCTCATACTTTCTCTCAATATACTGCGGTGACCAGTAACCCACTAATTCTATGTATGCATTCCCCACCTTGAAGTCAGGTATGATTATGCGGCCACCAGCAATTAATGCCTCGGGTTCGCGTTCCACTTGCCCACAAATTGAGGATAATCGCCTATAGAAATCCGCCTCTAAGGAACTGTCAAATGAGAGTTCCTCTTGAGGGTAAGATAATGGGAAGTCCACTTCATCGCTTGACTCCTCATAAACATATGTTCCCTCGCCTATCTTGATTCTGGCAAGCAGCTTCCACTCCGCGCCAATCAGCATAGGCACTAACTTAGCTAGCCTAGTGCCATACCTATCCGTTTGTTTAAGAATGGAGACGGGTCCATCTATCCTCATCCTAATCCCACCGGCGATGCCTTCAGCAATATACATTAATCCCATTAACTTAGCTCGCCTAAGAAATGCCTTAACCTGTGATCCGCTCATCTTTACCTCTATATCGACATCAATAGCCTTAAACAACAGTGTCTGCATTAATGATAAATTATACTCTCGCCTCAATTCATCTGGACTAGGCTCCCTAAAATCGATTATTCTCTTCTCATCATCGTATATCTTGAGAAATGCATCATCTAGCTCTTGTCCACTCATTCCAACCCTGCTTGCCACTCTCGCTAAAACATCATTCCTCTTCTCCGCATTGATTGGGTAAAACTTTGCTGCTTCCCTGAAAGCATCCAGCCTAGCCTTAATGAGGACGGCCTCATTGATATCCTCAAGCGTTAATCTGTTCCTGAGAACATGCATTAATCCCCGCAGGAGGCGAGGATCCCCGCCCAAGTCCTCTACTAATGCACTTACTTCTCCAAACCTCTTTCCAATGCCTTGCCTAAGGATTGATATGACTTCAGGCAATATCTCGGTTTCCGCCGCATCTATATACCTAGGCTTTACTTGGCCCTTGCTGAATCGTATCCTAAGCAGATTAAGTGGAAGCATGCCGCCTCGACGCCTCTCTCGTTCCACTCGTGACTACTTCATATATTTTGGCCTTATCTGGCTTAAGCCGTAATGCCCTCCCAATTCTCTGAACGTATTGTCGCTCACTCGAAGTGCCGCCTAGAATTATCACTAGATTAACATCGGGCACATCAACCCCCTCCTCCAATACCTTGCCTGTCACTATGGCCTTGACATCTCCCCTCCTAAACATGGACATCACCGCCTCCCTCTCCTCTCTAGGCGTCTCATACGTTACCTCCGGCAGCAGGAATCTCTTGCTGACCTCATGGGATAAGTCGCTGAGCTCAGTGAATATGATTGCCCTATCATTTGGGTGCCTCCTTAATATTTCCTCGACTGCATCTAACTTGCTTGGCGCAGTCATGGCACGCCGCCGAGCCTCGCGCCAAGCCCGTAATGCCTCCCTAGCCGCCTTGCTTCGTCCGCTCATTTTAACTAATGCCTTAAAGTCACTGGGTCTCCTGAAACTTATCCCGCTTCTCTTAATGAATTCCCTGTACTTACTCATTAATTCCTTGTACCGCCTCATCTCTGCATCGCTTAAGTTAACCCTAATTAAATTAGTCTCGAAATCAGCTATGTATAATCCCCTAGCCTCCTCCACGCTGACTCTATACACTATTGGCCCAACCAGACTAGAAAGATCTTGGTGAAGCCCATCACTCCTCTCCGGCGTGGCGGTGAGCCCCAACCTATACATGGCTGGGGATAATTCGGCTATTTGCCTGTAACCCTCGCTGGGCAAGTGATGGGCCTCATCGAAAATCAATAATGGATACTTATTCCCTAATCGCTCGATTGATATATAGGCAGAATCATATGTAGTTACAGTTATGCATCCCTCTATTTTCTCGCCTCCATAATACTTGCCGATTCTGGCATCCAAGTAATACCCCAAAGCATTAACCCATTGATCGATTAATTCTATTGTAGGCACTATCACTAAGGTCTTCACTCGTAATGCAGCTATGGCTGCTATGCCGACATGGGTCTTACCCATGCCTGTGGGCATCACTATTATCCCCGCTCTCCTAGCCAGCCACTTATCAAGCGCTGTTTTCTGATAGCTTCTCAGCCTCACCTCTCGCTTAACCTTCACAATGCATTGCTCCTTATCCATTACATTATCCACATACTTGACCCCCATCGACTCCAAATACCTCACTAATTTCCCGTAATTAATGGCAAGAGTCCTAAATGCGCCGCTTCGCTCGTCGAATTTCACATATGGTAAATCCACCTTCCCGCCCTTTATTAGTACGGTTCCTCTTTCCCACTCAAGCGTTAGCACTGAAATAAAGGACTCATAGTGCCTTTATTTCTTTCGTTTATAGCAATCCGACCCATCCCTAGAAGGGGCTTTTGTCCCCTGATTCCTCTTTTCCGCGGGTCATTTAAATGATAAAAGAATGATAAGCCCCACTCTTTGGAAGTTCTGTCTCATTGAAAATTTTATTAAGGAGTTATTGATCCTAGCTTGTATGGATGCTATTGTTTTGGCGGGGGGTTATGCAACTAGGTTAAGGCCGCTCACCTATACTAGGCCTAAGCCGCTTCTTCCGATTCTTAATAAGGCAGTGATTGATTGGATATTGGAGTCCATCATTAAGTCGAATCCATCCAGGATATTTGTCTCTATTAGGTATATGGGCGACAAGATAGAGCGTCACCTTAATAGTAAATGGAATAATACATCAATAATAATAGAAGATAAACCCCTTGGCGATGCGGGGCCGGTCTCATTAATAAATAAATTGCATGGCATCGATGGCGACTTCACCGTAGTCAACGGCGATATTTTCACGACGATAGACATAAATGATATGTTAAAGTATCATAGGGAAAAGGCCGGATTAGCTACTATTGCATTAACGCCGGTCTCTGATCCTCGGCATTACGGCATAGCTGAACTGGATGATAAGGGAAAGATAATTAATTTCATTGAGAAACCTACCACGGCTCAGCGATCTAATTTGGCTAATGCTGGGATATATATTTTCTCTGAGGAGGCCTTACGGTACTTCCCAGAGCCTGGGAATCAGGGAAAACTGGCCACTGATGTATTGCCCAGGATGCTGCATGAATCCGATGTTTATGGGTATGTACTGCACGATTATTGGTTTGATATTGGAACCCTTGATACATATATGGAGGCAAACTTCAAGGCGCTTGAGAGGTTTAGGCCCAATGATCTTAGGCTAATCGATGATAATGTCGAGATAGGGGAGGGAAGCGAGATAGGGCCCTACACAATAGTGTTGAAGAACACCAAGATTGGGAGGAACGTGAATATATCTAACTCTATAATAATGGATGGGGTCAGGGTGGAGGCAGGCGCGCATATAGATGGCGCAGTAATTGGGCAAGATGTATCCATAGGTAAATGGGTTAGAATAGAGAGGGGAGTTACCATAGGCGATGGCACATATATAAAGGATCACGTCTTTATCAATAGAAATGTTAAGATAGGGCCCTTCAGGGAGGTTAATCAAAGCATATACAATGAGGGAGATATACTGCTGTAGAGAGGGTTCTCTCCATTCTTGATCACAGTCATGAGTTGGAGTTTAGCAAAACTTATAACTTTGCCAGTGGTTGGCTTTAGTCATGTATCTTGTGCAAATTCCGCTTGTAGAACCGATAATAAAGTTCTTACTCGGCGTTCCAGTAATCGGTCCAATAGTGGAGTTCTTGATGTGGGAGCCTGTTTTCGCAGTTTGGTTCCTGCCGGGCTTAGTAGGCCTCTTCGTGGTCCTAATATATACTATTTGGTGGGAGAGGAAAGCCGCTGGAAGGGTTCAGTGGAGGTACGGGCCTCTACAGATATCTAGAAGGACAGGAGGCATAATTCAGCCCGTTAGCGATTTAATTCGTTACATGTTGCAGGAGATAATTCTACCCGATGAAGCGAATATGCCGTACTTCTTACATGTGCCTGTTTTGGCATTCTTCGTGGCATTAACTCCCCTCCTCTTCCTCCCCGCTGGCCCTCATCTAATAGCCATCTATACTCCATATAACATATTGATAGTGGTGGTCTTATTATCCATTTTTAATTTAGCCATGGTAGCCATGGGTTGGGCCTCCAATGATAAGTGGGCATTCATAGGTACCGTAAGGGAAGCCTTAGTCTACGTGTCATATGAAGTTTCTTTTATGGCGTCTGTGATTTCCATGCTTATACTCTACGCCACTGCGGATCCATTTAGGGCAGTGAGCAGCCAATCAATGCTGCCCGGCGCCATAATGAATCCCGTGGCGTTTCTCTTAGCCATAATAACGACCGCCATGGCTACTGATAGGTATCCATTCGAGATAGTCACTAATGAGAGCGATGTGGTTGCTGGTCCATTCACGGAGTACGGTGGATTAATGTTCGGGTTAACAATGACTGTGACCTACGAGAAGGGCTACATAATGTCGCTGCTCATATCATTGCTATTTCTAGGAGGATGGAGTGGCCCCTATATATGGATACTGGGCGACCTCTCCCCAGCGTTTTGGCTTGGTTTTAGGGTGTTTCTATTAATGATGTTCTTCTCATTCCTGAGAGCAGTTTATCCGAACTATAGATTAGATCAAGTGCTTAAAATGGGTTGGAAGACATTGCTTGCTCTCTCTGTAGTAAGCCTTATAATAAGCATGGCGTGGCGGGTGTTATAATATGATAAAGGTAAGTGCTCCAAAGTCCGATGGGCTCAGGATAACCGCTTATCACATAGACGCATTATTGACTGGACTAAAGGAATTGATAAAACCATCCAGATTAACAATTCACTACCCACTAGAGAAGCGCTGGACTAATGATAGGTTCAGGGGATTCATAATAAACGACATTGAGAAATGCATTTCATGCTTCCAATGCGCATGGGCATGCCCAGTGAACGCGATATGGATGTATAGGGCCCCAAACGGTAAATTCTATCCAGGCATAAGATATGAGCAATGCATACTATGCCACTTCTGTGTAGATGCTTGCCCAGTTGGATCACTGCAGGGAACCACTATACATGATGTTGCGTTCCCAGATCTCGAGTCAACAGTGTATTTACCGGAGGATATGGCGAAGCCGCCGAATGTCGTTGATGAGGCTAAATACATTGTTAAATACGAGGTTGAGAACGGTAACTTAATAATGAGACGCATACCGAGGGGAAGCAAATGATTAAGTGCCCCTCATGCGGGAAAACGTACTCCTCAGTATCATCCCTGGTCAAGCATGTAAGGCTTAAGGGAAAGTATGATGCAGTTCACGAAATGGTTTGGGAGGAATTCAAGGCGTTCGAGGAAACTTTAAGCGATGATTCATATACTGAGACCGATGCGTTCAGGGAGTTCCTCATGAGTAAGGGNCTCTTTAAGGCACGGAAGTGGTCGCCAATAAGTTAAGACTAAATATTAAGGCTTAAAACACAATCATGGCTTATCCATAATGGGGGTCAAGTAATTGAATTATCAGCGCTATTAACCCAAATCATCTAATCAAACAGCCTGGTATCATCACTCAATATTTTTAATGCTGGATTACGGCTTTAAAACTATGTTGTTGCTGAGCGACGAGTCATCTCGGGACTTAATTGGTTCAAAGGGAATCGAATTAATATATAAGGTATTCCCAGNTGGGGAGCAATACGTAAGGTTACCGGTAAGCATTACTGGTGAGCACGTGATATATGTAACTAGGGCCTATCCTAATCAGGATAGATCATTAGTGCGTTCTCTGCTGGTCATTAATGCATTGAAGGATTTAGGGGCATCCAGGGTTGGATTATTTATGCCTTACATGCCTTATGCAAGACAGGATAAGAGGTTTCTAGATGGGGAAGCCATTAGCATAGATTACATTATTAAGTCGTTAAGAAATGCCGGGCTAGATGAATTATTTGTAGTGGATATACATAAGCCAGAGGTGCTGGATAGAAACGGCCTCGGCATTAATCTAGAGCCATTTCAAGTATACTCCAGCCTACTAAGTACCTTGCGGAATCCCCTAGTGCTGAGCCCTGATATTGGTAGTCTCTGGCGCGCAAAGAAGCTTGCTCAATTAATTGGCGCTGACTTCGATTATCTTGAAAAAACTAGGGACAGATTCACAGGACAAGTATCGGTTAAGCCAAAGGATATAAGCGCGGCCAATCGAGATGTCGTGATAATAGACGACATAATTGCAACGGGAGGCACCATAATTAATGGAATAAGTGCGCTAAAGGGCGAGGCACGAACGATACGGGTCATAGCCGCTCATTGTTTATTATTGAATGATGCAGATCAGAAGATAATTAATGCTGGCGCCGCCGAAATCATATGCAGCAACTCAATATTGACCAAGTACTCCAGGGCAGATGTGTCTCAACTGCTTCTTACCGTAATTAAATGAAGGGGAGCCCCACGCCATAGTGTTCAATCCTTAATTGCGGTCTCAAGCAAAGAATAATGCATCCATGTAAATAATGATTGCGAAGAGCAATATTAATATCATCGGTATCACTACCTTATATAGGGGTGCCCATTTCACGCCTCGCCTCAGCAGGGCTAGTCCTATACCGCTTGATAAGTGAAGAATGAAGAATAGCGCCAATGGATCTATTAGCATTAGGTGAAGCTCAAGCCCTAATCCTCGCGTCATTAATCCCAATGTAGCTCTAGATATTATATTGGAAGTAACGGGTCCCGCGGCAAACCCTGTGAAGCCCTCGCCTGCCGCTAGAGCTAGAAGTATCCATGCGGTCTCTCTCTGAAACTTAGGCGAGTATATGCTTCTTTCCAGGTCGGAGCCAAGGAAAACCGCCATTATTGGCAATACCAGTAATCCAAGTGCTGGAGCGAAGCCAGCAATTAATGATGACAATGCGGCCGCATATATACCAATTCTATTTCTATTATATATGTTAATGACATTATTTACGCGCGACATCGGGATACCCCCTTGATTCCCAATATCCCAAGTAATCCTTATCAGTTAAACTTATGCGGGTAAGCCATTTAACGTACTTATATCCCCACCAACCCGGCACGGCTAGCCTCACTGGGTAACCATGCTGATTCAACAATAATTCATAATCGGCCTCATACACCACCAGCGTGGTGCCCTCCATGGCCTTATCTATGGGTAGATCACTTGTGTATCCATCGGCTCCAAGCAATATAACCTTGCTTGCATTGCTCATGGGTTTCGCCTTCTCAAGCATATTTCTTAGAGGCACTCCCCGCCATATGACATTGGCCTTTAAGAAGAGTGAGTCGGAGACGCATTGAATGGTATCTGGAAGCGATGTGGATGCCATGCTCATTATCTCGCTTAGGCTAAGGGCGAGGGGATTCTGAACCAATCCATCAATCATTAATCTATAGTTATCCACGTCAATGGTTGGGGTAGGCCCTATCTGCACGACATACCACTGATCCAGAGGGGTTAGTGCGCTCCTGGATCCCGCGCTCGGCATAACCAATTCGCTTAATCGATATCCACTTGATCCGATTAGGGCGATCATCCCAGCACCCAGCATTAATTTAATGAATCTCCGCCTCTCGCTTAAATTAACCATATATATTTTTTATCATTAATTAATAAAAGAATTTTTCATAATTTATTAATAATCGATCCACCTCGAAATTTATTAATAATCATCACCTAGAAGCACGTGAACTACTCCGCCCTTGCGGGCCGAGGACTTTCACCCACTTATCCCCGTTAACTTAAATGCATTAAGTCTCGGCGATCCATCATATAGGAAATTGATAATATATGCGAAACTCAGGAGAAGGGCATCCACGCGGAGACTCAATCCCCCATCATTAAGATTAAGTGAGTTAGCATGGCTCTATTGTTGCCGGCGGTTTCGAGGAAATGGAGTAAGTGACCATTGATACATTAGGTACTTCACTGGTTATTCGTGTGCTAATTCTAGTTAATAACTTAGGGTCAAGGGGTATCCAATCGGCAGTCATGCCATCATCGCTAGACACAATCCTAATTGTAATTATGTAGCCCACAGCCCTCTTATCACCCTTAACGCCGACCCACTTATCGTCGCCTATTACCGCCAATGCCTGCCAGTAATTCATTAAGCCGGCTTTCGATAATTCATCCTCTAGGATAGCAGTTGCGCGCCTAAGTATCATTAATTTATCAGTGCTGAACTTCCCAATTATCCTAACAGCCAATCCAGGCCCCGGAAAGGGATGCCTATTAATTATCTTGTCAGGCAAACCAAGGGATTCAGCGAGCCTCCGCACCTCATCCTTATACAGCGATCTAAGGGGCTCTATTAAACCTATATTAAACCACTTAGGTAATCCGCCAACATTATGGTGGCTCTTAATCACGTCGCTCCCCTTCACTGCCCCGCTCTCTATCACATCTGGATAAAGGGTTCCTTGAGCAATCCACTTAATGCTGGGATCGCTTCGTATTAAGCCTTCAAAGACCTCGGCAAATGTTTCCCCTATTATTTTACGCCTCCGCTCGCAATCAGCCTCCCCATTTAATCGCGACAGGAATGTGCTTGATGCATCTATCAGCCTTACATTGAGGCCCACCTCCTTATAGGTCTTCATGACGTCCTCCNCCTCCCCCTCCCTGAAGAGTCCATGATCGACCAACACAAGCACAGCTCTCTCCCCCACGGCTTTACTAACTAGAACCGCGGTTACCGTGCTATCAATGCCTCCGCTCACTGCCACCAATACTTTTCCATTAATGGCTTGCTGCCTTACCTCATTTATTGTCTTCTCAATTGTGTTCTCCGGCCTCCACGCCTCATGCTTACCAACCAATATATTCACTAAGTTATCAAGGAGTAATTTGCCTTTTTGTGTATGGGAGACCTCTGGATGAAATTGAAAAGAATATATTCTTCCATCCATGCTCCTCATGGCAGCCACGTAGCCGCTCTCCGATTTCGCAATCACCTTAAAGCCAGCCGGGACCTCCGCCACATAATCCCCATGAGACATCCAAGTCACCTCCGCCTCATTCCAACCCCTAAATACCGGTTCCGATGTGTCTACGTGAACTATTGTCGGTCCATATTCTCCCTTACCCCTCTTTACTGATCCGCCAAGCATTGATGCGATCAATTGATGCCCATAACAAATCCCCAAAATAGGTATCCCTAAATCCATAATGGATTTATCAATGGATGGAGCCCCCTCCTCGTAAACACTTGATGGACCCCCGGAAAATACAATGAGCCGCGTATCTTTATCAATCCCCTCTATACCCGGACTAATTAACTCCGCATATAGACCTAACTCCCTAAGCCTTCTCGCTATTAAGTGAGCATATTGGCTACCGAAATTCACCACTATTGCCTTATCCACATTACTCGCCCTCCACATCGGTCAATAAGTCATGTGGAGCCACTTCTGTCCATCCTAGACTGGTAACTAAATTAAATGATCCCTTCTCCCAAGCTTCATGTATATTCATTGCCCCGATATAACCCATTGCTGCCTGCATGCCTCCCACGAAGTAATTAATGATGTCCCGAACCGTTCCCCTATATGGAACAAGACCCTCGACGCCCTCCGCCACATTCTTTGATTTAAGTCCATACCTATCAACACTGAACCTAGCCTCCCTAGCCCCCTCGCTCCCCATTCCCCTATAGTACTTATACTTCTTGTTTCCAATCTTAATTACTGGGCTCGGGGACTCCAGTGCCTGGGCGAAGGTTCTCCCCATCATTACTGCCCAGGCTCCCGCTGCAAAAGCCTTTACTGCGTCCCCCGGCTCTCTTATGCCGCCATCGGCTATAACAGGTATATTAATCCCGCTATCTAATAGGGCATCAGCTACTTGGGCAGTAGCCCATAAAGTGGGCGCAGCTGCGCCAGTCACCACGCCAGTGCTGCATATGGAACCGCTCGCTATGCCTACCCTAAGGCCAGCCACGCCATCAACTCTCGCCACGGCATCTAAGGCTCCTTTATATGTGCCAATATTGCCGAGCACCACATCAACGCTCACTTCTTTAACCATTTTCGCCACCGCTGATAGTACATTATCGTTATCTGCATGAGCCACATCTATCACCAGGAAATCCGCGTATCCAGATAATGCTTTTGCCCTTTCTAAATCAAATGGTGACACCGCTGCGCCGACAAGCAATCTGCCGCTTGAGTCAAGCGATGGTGCTTCCCTTAAATCATAGAATGAAATCGAACCAATATATGTGTTCCGTGAATCCACTACTGGAATAGTGTCTAAGCCGTTTTCCCGCATTAACCTCAATAATTCTCCGTCACTCATTGAAGGAGTAGCGACCACGGGCCTAGATGCCGCATCCATCACTCTGCCCGATCCAGATATCGCGCTGCTCCTCCTCAATATGCCGACAACTGTTCCTGATGTATTGACGATCGGCATGGAATCAACATTGTTAAGCAACATGGCCTCAACCGCCTCCTCAAGAGTTGCCTCCGGCCTTAACATAATTAATCGAAGAGGATGCGGCGCCGCCTCCTTAACGGCCTTCACCGCCTCTACCTCTGCCTCCATGGTCATATTCCTATGAATGACGCCAACGCCTCCATATCTGGCCATTGATATCGCTAAGTCCCGCTCGGTCACGGTATCCATGGGAGATGAAACCAACGGTATCCGTATCTTGATTTTCCTCGTGATATATGTGGAAAGATCAACCCTTGACGGTTCATCCACCGCCCTTCCCGGCACCAGCACAACATCCCTAAACGTTAGCGATGCATTATTTAGGGGCAGCTTATCCCTAAACATAATACTCGTTGAGGAAGTGTTTATATAAAATTTTCTATGTAGTTTCTCTAGTATAATTTCCATCATTAATAGGGCCTCTCCGCTTTGACGAAGAAGATGGCAGGTCTCGCTCTTTAGGTCCGGGGTAGGAGGTCGGTAAACCTAAGTGATCTCTCATCACTTTGCTCTATATCATCATTCATTTGTGTGAACTACTCTGCCCTCATGTATGGGGTCCTCCATCTCTTAATCTCCCGTAAACTTAAATAGCGTTGCATTTAAGTTTAAGCGCCTTATTTGCTTCTATTGAGAACGCCCTCCAAATCCTTTGGCTTTAGATTTATGTATTCAACGCTCCAAGGCTCGCTTTCCTTATTAATTGCAGATATCGAGGCTGTGTGTATGCGTATCCTGTATACATGCTCTAAAGGCATGCCTAACACAATGGCTATTGCGGTTGATATTGGTAACCAATGAGAGACTATTGCGGCATCATCCCCTACTTCCCTCAGGAAATCAATAATTCTGGCTGCCACATCCTTCACGGGTTCTCCGCCTTTAGGCGAATTATTTACGGGGTCCTGGACATACTTATGGAAGCTAGGTATATCGCTTATCCTCTTTCCCTCCCATTCGCCCATGCCTACCTCCCTTAATCTATTGTCAATTATTATATTGTTAGATATAAATGCGGCTGTTTCCCTAGCCCTCAATAATGGGGATGAATAAACCCTCCCATTAAATTCACTCATTTTTAAGAACCTAGCTACCGCCTCAGCCTCCGCCCTTCCCTTACGTGTTAATGGCCCCTCGTTAAGCGTGGAGCTATGGAGGATCCCGGCCTCGTTAAGCGTGGATTCCCCATGTCGTATTAGGTATATCATGAGAAGTGATTAAAACTAATGAGTTTTAATTTTAATTGGATTTTTATGAAGAAATCTGCGAGGGAATGCTTTAATGAACTCTCGCTTTTATAGAAAATGAATATACATGAATTGGGATTTCTGTTAGAGGAGTTGCGAAAAATTTTTATTATGTCTTGGTCGGCACGATTATGAATTCAATAATTTTAGGAATTATTTTGGGGCTAGTGCAAGGCATAAGCGAATGGCTTCCCATAAGCAGCAAGACTCAAATTTTATTGGCATCCACATTTCTATTGGGATTTAGCTTCTCCAAGGGATACGCATTTGGATTATTCATGGAGATAGGCACCATATTTGCAGCTATTATATATTTCAGGAAGGAAATTTATGGAGTAATAATGGCGTTGGTGGGGCGAGGAAGCGAAAATGATATTATAATGCTGAAGTATATTGTTGTTTCAACGATTATCACTGGAGTAATGGGAGTACCAATCTATATCTTCATTGAGGGCTTAATTAAAGGACCAGTTATTGGCATTCCAATGTCAATCCTGGGATCAGTGTTGATACTGGATGGCATTATCATTTATTTATCGAGGAAAGCCTATGCTCCACGAAGATCATTGCAAGATCTCTCGATTAAGGATTTCGTGATAGTGGGATTAGCCCAAGGCCTAGCCGCTTTACCCGGTGTCAGTAGGTCTGGAATGACCACATCGGCTTTACTGCTTCTGGGAGTTAAGCCCGAGGATGCATTTAGGTTATCTTTTATAGAACTAATACCGGCTGCCCTTGGAGCCATTGGCGTGACTTTAATTTTTTCCAAACATACTGTGGAAAACGCAGCTAACTTGATTAGCCTCAACGCATTAGGGATCTCAATAATAGTAGCCACATTGCTTAGTTTATTATTAATAAATGCATTGCTTAGGTTCGCTAGAAGCAATAGGATCCTATTGCTGGTATTCACCCTTGGAATCATTGCATTAATTAGCGGAATAATTAGTTCAATCACCGGCTTAGGCTAGTAATGTTCGCGTACCCAAACATCATAAAACACGGTGCATCCCATCATATCATTTAATTCCTTTCCCAATGCTGGGAATTTTCTTTCGGTGGCAAGTTATTCCGCCCTTACGGATGGGGAGGAGGCCAGTAAGTTTTGAATCTTGTTAAGGGCGGAAGACTTCTGCCAAAGATTTTTGAACCCCTCTTTAAGATAGTTTTAATGTTGCTACGTAACTGTAGGTTTGCTGTATGGCCCAGCGACTCCGGCATTATAGTTAGGGAAAACATTGACATCAAGATAATTGATGGTGAGATATCGGCAGTTGGTCGGGAACTAATTAATGATATAGATGATGAGGTAGTGGATTGTAGCCAAATGATAGTTATGCCGGGCATTGTGAATGCGCACACCCATTTAGGCATGTCCCTATTAAGAGGTTATAGGGATGATGAGGAGTTATTCGAATGGTTGAAAAGCATGTGGTTAGTTGAGAGCAAATTAACCGAGGAAGTAGTGGCGTTATCGAGTGAATTATCCATAATTGAGTCAATAATGAGCGGCACAACGGCGTTCATAGATATGTATTTTCACCCGTTTGCTACCATGGAGATAGCCAAGAAATATGGAGTACGAGGCTTTCTGGGCCCTGTTTTCATTGATAGCTTCAATAAGCCGAAACTAGTGGAGAACGAATTAAGGAACATGATTCCTCAAAGCAATGAACTAGTTAAGCCTATTATAAATGTTCACAGCATATACTCAGTGGAACGAGACACATTAAGCAGGGTCTCCGCCTTGATGGATGAGCTTCACCTCCTCTTGAATATTCATGTTGATGAGACTAGGGATGAGGTGATTCAAGCGAGGAGAACTTATGGTAAGCAACCAATAGAGGTGCTAGATGATTTTGGCCTCGTCAGGAAGAACAGCATCTTCGTTCATTTAGGCTGGGTAACTAATTGGGAGATGGAGATAATGATTAGGAATAAAGCGAATGCCGTTCATTGCCCAACATCCAACATGAAGTTGGCCACGGGGGGTTTCTTTCCTGTAGTTGAATTAATAAGTAATGGAGTAAATGTTGGGCTAGGAACGGATGGTCCTGCCTCCAATAATTCCCTTGATGTGTTTAGGGAAATGAAGTTAGCAATTCTTCTTCAGCGAAATAATTATTGGAGCACGGCAATGAAGGCGAGCCATGCGTTGGGTATGGCGACGAGGGGGGCTTATAATATGATTGGAATTAAGGGCGGTGAGATAATGCCTGGAAATAAGGCCGATCTAGTCTTATTGGATGCCAACTCAATAGGCCTACTGCCCCTGGACTCCAGTAATTTGGCATCAAATATAGTGTATTCAGCCACTGGCCGGGATGTTGTGGCCACTATTGTTAATGGGAGAATGATTTATGGTCCTCATAATAGGAATGAATTGATAAATAGAGCCATAGAATTGGGCCATAAATTGGGTGAACGCAAAATAGAATTGATTCAAGAATAATCGATCTATTGCTTTATGGAATCCAAGATTATTGCTGGACACACTTTACGAACTCCATTTATTGCTCCTATTTCTTGGAGTACTTTGGTCATTTCTGCGCTATCTCTTGCCCAGGCCTCTAGCATTATCATGTGATCGCCAGTTGTTATGTAGACCCTCTTGCTGAAGTGTTTATTGGCCAAGTCATGAGCTATTTGTATTAATTTATCGGGTTCACTATCAATTCCTATTATGGCAACGTGTTTATACCCTATTTTGGCTGGATCAACCACTATTGTGAACTTCTTTATTACGCCCATCACCTCCAGCTTCTTTATCCTACGCCTAACGGCAGCTTCGCTTATGCCTAGTTCTTTGCCTATTTGGGTAAACGGAATCTTGGAGTTCTGCATCATTATCTCAATGATCTTTTTATCCCTATCATCTATCCCCTCCTCTCCATATTCCTCTAATTGCTCAATGACCACATGACCACTAATTATGCTGTACTTTATATACTTTTATCATAAATCTTGGATTCATCGGTTAATTGCCTGCTCAAGCCACTTCATGACATCCGTGATGAAGCTGGGGCCCATATGGGCAAGGAAATCGCCGGGAGTTAATCGCAATTTTGCTTTGCTTACATCAATTCCTCTCCGCCTAAATACATCAATGACGCTTGCCTCGCTCATTTTAGAGCCTCGCTTGGGTTCATAAATTATTATTTCTGGGTCTTGAGCAATTATTTGGCTTGGGGTCGGAGAGAAATATGCCTCATCAATGTGCTCAAAAACATTTATGCCGCCTAATATGCTTATTGCATCGCTTATGTGAGTGGGAAATCCAGGCGAGATTGGACCACCTAGATCCAGCTCAACATATATCCTAATCGGCTCCTCTCTTTTCTTCCTCATGCTCGTTAAGGTGCTTAGTAATTCTAGATAAAGCCTCCTTGCATTTATCTTTCTATCAATTACTTCGCCTATTATTATGACATTATCCATTATCTTGCCAATACTTGTGGCGACGGGGATTGGATACACATTGAACCCAGCATTAATTAATTTCTTATACAAATCCCGCTGCACTCCAGTACTAGTGAATATCAATTGAGGATTATAGGTCTTCAACGCCTCAATATCCACATGAGTATAACTACCTATCTTAGGAATAGCCTTAGCGTTAGGCGGTCTATAGCTAAATGCATCAGTTGCCTTTATTAAGTGACCCGCGCCCATCATGAATACGGCCTCGGTGGCCGCCGGATCAAGGCTTATAATAGAGTTGAGTGGTCTCGGCACATCAACATATTCCCCTAATGCCTCCGAGTATAATTGCATTGATATATGCCTCGCCAATCAATAAAAGCTTTACCGGTACCGCTCAAACAACGAGGTGGCGACAACGATATCATTGCTTGCCCGGGAAGAGGCCCCGCTCCTTGGCGGCCAGTCATTAACATTGCGATATATTTTTAAAAGCTATAGATAAACAAGAAGTTATATGGATATTGCGGTGATCTGTAAATGACAGGCAAGAAGTCCCCNCNAGGGCTATATGCAGCTAGGAAGCTAAAGATCAAGCGGCAACGCAAGCGTTGGAGCGATATTTACTATAAGAGGAAGGCATTGGGAATAGCCAAGCGATACGATCCATTAGAGGGAGCTCCAATGGCTAAGGGAATAGTTCTAGAGAAGGTTGGCGTTGAGGCGAGGAAGCCCAATGCCGCGGTTAGGAAATGCGTAAGGGTGCAATTGACTAAGAATGGCAAGGTAATAACAGCGTTCGTTCCTTGGGACGGCGGGCTAAATGCAATTAATGAGCATGATGAAGTTATGGTGGAGCGTATAGGCGGCCCTGAGGGCAGGGCCTATGGTGATTTACCAGGAGTTAGATTTAAGGTAACTAAAGTAAATGGAATAAGTTTGAAGGCAATATTGTTAGGCAAGAAACAGAAACCAGTTAGGTGAGCTACCCCGTCCTTAAGGGCGAGGTTTTCCCCGTGTGTATAAAAATGATTTAGATCGTATTAAAAATCGATTAAGTGGCTGAATTGATTTAAGCCTCGAGAAGGCCCATCATGTGATTACGACAATAAACCCTTTGGCTTCAAGTTCCAACAATTCGATAAATAAATGGCAATTATGGCCCATATTTGAGACGGAGGAATTAAATAACATTTAAGTATTATTAAGTGATGATCCAGTAGTAAATAATATAAACTAGGGGGTACATGCTTTGAATAATGGAGGAAGATGATAACATACGGGATGAGGAGTTCAATGAGGACGAGATGGATAATCAGGAAGAGGCTGGAGACGAAAGCGAATTATCGAAGCTCCTCAAGAAACTGCCAGATTGGAGTGTGGGCCTAATAATATACAATAAAAACGCTTATCCAATAGCTAGATCTAGATATGCGGAGGGTGAATTCTATTTCTCAACTAGTTGGCGCAGCATCGCCAAGAACGTTAATGGAGATAATGTAGTGATGACCAAGGATGGCGACGTAAAGAAGTACAAAGTAAAACGCAAGGGCGACTCTAAGTACATACAAGTAACACTCATCTAGAGACTTAAGTTACAAAAAATATTTACGCTATGGCTGATTTCTAAAATAAGATGGATATACCAAAGGCATTAACTATAGCTGGACTAGATAGTGGTGCGGGTGCAGGTGTAACTGCTGATCTTAAGACATTTCATGCATTAGGCGTTTACGGCATGGTTGCGTTAACATCAGTCACCGCGCAAAACACGGTCGAGGTTAGGTCAATAAGCGATGTTCCATCCAATGTGGTGGAGGATGAGGTGAACGTAGTTGCTGAAGATATAGGGGTTGATGCTGCAAAGACTGGAATGCTTAGTAATGCCGAGATAATAGTGACGGTTTCGCGCGTGGTTAAGAAGTGGGGTTTCCCCCTTGTAGTGGATCCCGTTATGGTTGCTAAAAGCGGCGCTCGCTTGCTGCGGGAGGATGCAGTTGATGCATTAAGAAGGTACTTGCTGCCGGTGGCGTTAGTAGTTACCCCCAATATACCTGAGGCAGAGGTATTGACGGGAATATCTATAACCAATATAAGCGACATGAGAAAAGCGGCTCAACTGATATCCAAGGATTTAGGGACTCCCATAGTAATAGTTAAGGGCGGTCATTTAGAGGGGCTGGAGTCCATAGATGTGGTTTATGACTCTAGAAATAATGAGTTCCATGAATTAAAGTCGCCAAGGGTAAACACGAAGAATACTCATGGAACAGGCTGCAGCTTCTCTGCAGCCATAGCAGCTGGCTTGGCGAAGGGCCTCGATGAATTAAGTGCGATAACTAACGCGAAGAGATTCATAACCGATACAATAATTTACTCGCTGAATCTAGGACATGGTCATGGACCCGTTAATTCACTTGCCTCGCTCTATATCGAGTCCGCTAAGTATGACTCAGTTATGGATTCCATAAAGGCAGCTAAGAAGCTAATAAGCGCTGGCTTTAAGCGAGGCTTCGCCGTATCGTTGCTTTCATTGGATTACTTTAAGAAGGGAAATGAAGGAATATATGTAGAATTCAATAATGAAATAAGCGAACCAATTTTCGGCGTGCCTCCAGTGCTAGGGTCACTCGCCGCTCAGGCAATAGGTAAAGGATTAAGGGGAATAATAGCTGTTGAACACGAGGGCAGCGGCGTGCCTTCCAATGTTCACTTAGTGGAGATACAGGATAAAAAATATGCCTTAGTAATGGGCAGTACCGCCACCGATGCAGTTGATTCGTTTTTAATGGCTTTAACTAAATAGTATGCCGTATTAATTATGGGACTCTAAATTATTTGACGCACATATTTGGAGAATGTTGATTCAGCGATATCCACAGATAATGCAATTATTAATTGGCTTTCATGGATGACTCCGGCAATATCGCGCTCGCAGTGTCCTTCTTTTATTATACTGAAAATGTTATCCAGCATTGTCTCTCTATTGGTTATCACTCTTAATGCATTATCCTTCGAATTAGATAAGTATGCAGTAATGGCCTTCAGGGAATATGACCATACATCCTTTACTTTGGTGGAGAGCTTGGATAAGCATGCTTGGGAGAAATTGGATCTACGAATGAAATTAGCGGTTCTATCCAACGCATCCGCTATGTGTTCCATATTCTTTACCACAAGCGTGTCATCTATTGATTCCTTTGGATCCTTGAATGATAACTTCTTTATTGCCCTCAGTGCAAGGAAGTATAATTTATCTACTTGGTCATCCATTTCCAGAAGCTCAGTGATGTTTTTATCCCCATTATTCTCTAAATACGCTACAAGTCTCTCAAACATTGAATTAAGTATAGATGACATACTGGATAATATTTCTAGTAGATCTACATTAACTTCGGAGGTCGCTATTTTTATTATAGTCTCAGCTTCGCCCTCCAGTATTAGGGAACCCGGGAGCTTTGGCTCTATTCGTTGATATGCCCTCCTTATCGCTTCTCGTTTTCCCTTCAGCGCCATGCTGTCGAGTCCCTCTATGTAGCTGGCTATTATTATCCTGCTTACTTCATCAATATCGTCGCTTACTGAGAATTCCGTGGGTTTCTCTTCAGGTCTCCCCGTGGTGACAGGTTTTATCACCAACATATCTCCCGCGGCCCTCACCTCAACTAAATCCCCGAGCCCTATATCTATCGAGTCAAGCCAATTCTTCGGCAATGTTATACCTATGCTCTTCTCGCCTATTCGAATTACCTTTCTATACATTGACATCGAAATCAATTTAGACTATTTATTTAGCTTAAAAAGGTTTTTGAAAATGCAATTGAGGCAAGTTAAGTCCGTTCCGCCTTAAAGGCGAATCGCCCTATCTTTATCAGTTTTTATCATGTGCGGTCCTTAAAAATAATCACCTTTACTTAAAGCCAGTTAGTGAAAGACGTAAGTTTTTTTAACTATTAATAGCTTCCTTAAGTTATGAGTACTAAAATCCCAAAGGGAAGTAAAACCTATGAAAACCTAAAGGCAGCTTTTCAAGGGGAATCCATGGCCAATAGGAGATATCTATACTATGCAAGAATGGCTAAGCAGCTTGGTTTGAATGATGTTGCCGAAGTATTCGAGAAGACAGCAAATGCCGAGACTGGTCATGCATTTGGTCACTTAATGTATCTTGGCGNTGATCCCGTGGCTGATATAGAGATAAAAACGATAGAAGATGCGTTCAAGGCATCAATATATGGCGAGACATATGAGTGGACTCAAATGTATCCTGGATTTGCTAAGGTGGCGCGGGATGAGGGCTACCAAGAGGTAGCTGAGTGGTTTGAGGCTGTTGCTAAGGTTGAGAGGTATCACGCTAATCGATTTAATGAGGCGCTGGAGAAATACTATAAGAATAAAGGCATTAAGGCTGAAGTAGAGGACGAAACCCTGGGCAAATTATAAGTAAGGAAAAGCGAAGCCGCATGCAGAGCGAAATACTACGGTTAATAAATGCTGTTAAGCCGGCGTCTGAGTATGAAAAAATACGGAAAGAAGCATATAGAATAATCTCTAATTATAAGGCTCCTCGTTACCTTAAATTAACTGATAGATTAACTATTTTATTTGAAGATGCAGCCACAGTTTGGTTCCAAATAGAGGAAACCATTCATATGGAGGGCACGGATGATGATCAAATGATAAGGGAAATAATAAGTACATACCAGCCCATGATACCAAGCCACGATGAGATATCCTTCACCTTATTTATACATGTATATAATGATGACGAGATGAGAAAGCTGCTTCCCAAATATAGCGGCATAGAGAGGGGAATGGGTTTAGCAATAGATAGTAATGTAATAAAGGCATTGCCGATTTATCCAAGCGATTATGAACCTGGCGCACAGGCTAGAAGCCTTCATTACCTTAAGTACAAGAGCAATGGCTTAGCCGCATCACTGATGAAAACAGATGATGTAACCATCTTAGTGGATCATAGCGAGGTTAAGGCCAAGGTGAAGATACCTGGCGATACCTTGGTTTCCTTACGTAATTCAATAAGCATTAATTCGATTAAATGGGCAATTTAGCAATGTTGTATTGCTTTCAGAGCGACCTATTGATGTTTATCTTGATTTTACCATTAATAAGTGTAATGTTAAAGTCCACCAAACCCGCTTGTTTCATGGCGTTTAGTATATAAATAATCATTTGAGACTCCTCCTCATCCTTGCCCTCAAGTATCTTATCAAGTGATGAGCCTGTTCCTATCATATCAAGTATCTGCTGAGTTATTCGTTGATCAATATTGAGAACCGATCCTTTGCCGATATATTTCTCAACCAAGTATCTTGATCTTGTATATATGTCGATTAGGGAATCAGCCATTATCGATACATCGCGCTCTATCTCCAATGCTTTATTTATGGCATCCTCTATCAAGTCAGGATCTCTGCATGACGATTTAATGCTCTTAAGGCTCTCTATCAATACGTTTAATCTATCAATCACTGACATTTATTTTATGAAGCCTTCATCCGACTTATAAAGTTAGGGGTTAAATCTGACATGCTCTCCCCGCTGAAAGCTCGGAAGCCTTCTTTTTCATTTTCCGTAAACCTTTTAGAGGCGTGGAACTTCTTTTAAGGAAGAAATCGAGCGAAAGTATTGGTAGGAAACGAATAGCAAACCTTGCCCTTTAGGGCGGGGTAAAGCTTGAAAAGGAGGATTATTTCCCTTTAATGTCCTCTCCGGTCAATTCTTGGAGAATGGGGAGTGGGAGCCGATTTCCCCCGCAATACCGGGAAGAGGATCCGCGAATGCGGGGCACCGAGTAGCGCCCATAAAGGGCCGTAACCCCCAAGACCCCGGGGAACCCTAAAGGGCGGGGAAGAGGTCGGAGGAAACGACAAGCCTCATCCATTAAATAGAGAGGGAGGAGGCCAGTTCTTAAGGATCGAGGAGAGTATCATAAACTTCCCTTTATCCTAATCCGTAGATTTCTCTTCGGCTGTTTTTTAATGGCTTCATCACTGGATTTATCGTTTAATGTTAGGTCAAGTATTTTAGATACTCTTTTCTCGATTGATGGATGATCATCCAGAATTAATGCCTTGATCCTGGCATATGTTTTTCTCTCCTTAAATGCAGTGGGGTATCCTACCTTTATTAGAGATGCCAATAATCCCTTAATAATGATTGGATTGGTTTTGCTCATTGCTGCTTCCTTGCCCAGATTGATAGCGTCCCTATCTGCTTTTAGTTCCCTCCATTTGTTGTACTGCTTTATCATTATTATGGATCCAATGAGGTAAACTAAGTAGGATAGCGATACATATATTGGTCGTAGGCCTAGGTAGATAGGTATAATTACTGCGAAGATTATGCCGAAGGCATTAGTAACTGACAGGATTATCATAAGCCATGCGGAGTCATTATTCATTATGTGACTTAATTCATGATGTAGCACAGCGCTTAATTCATGCCTATTCATGCAAGCAAACATCTTATTAGATATGAATATGCTTTTCTTAGGTAATCCCATGGAGAATGCATTGCAGTAACTAGAGATGGCTATATATATCTTGGTTTTACGTAGCTTTTTAATATCTTGAGGTAACCGTAATTGATACTCCTCGATATTAATCATTGGGTTCCTAAGAATGGGCTTTATCTTGGCATTTATGTATTCAAGCACATCTTGTATTGTTGGATAATCAATAGTTGAGAGGAGAGACATAGCTCGCTCAACATACTCCCTAGGCGTATTTGGATCTATTTCTATATCGATCTTAATCACCCGCCCATTGGTTATATCGTATTTACGGATCCTATCCGTAATTATCAGCATTGATATTAGCATTACCACTATAGATGATGCTATTGATGAGACCCATGAAATTATTATATTCCTGCTTATGCTGATTGTGAGCAAGAATACCACTATGGATACAACAATGGGCATGAATGAGAGCAGCCCAAAGCGTTCCTCTCCCCTTATTCTTGGATCTATTTTTTGTAATCCATTACTATCCTCCTTAAACAGTAACACTAAGTGCTTCTTGTTGCCCCTAGCCATGTATTCCCCAAAAGCATTTAATGATTCATCTATGTAATCCCCATTGCTTCGCTTATTATTCCCCAAGAGCTCTATTGACAGCAAATTTCCAATGCTGACTATTGCATTAATGAAGAACAATGTGACCTCATTATCATAAAGCAAATTATCAACTATATACTTCAAACTCTTGTTAAACTTTTTTTCCAATCGTTCCATTAATAAAACCCTATATTGATCAAGAAATCTGGCATAGGAGTCATCTCCATCACCGAGTCGAAACGCTCGTAATAGATCATTAAGCATTTTCAGCTTATTGCTCATACTTGATAAACCCATTGAGGCTTAAGGTTTAAATGGCTAGTGTTCATTCGTTTATTCAAGCGCTCATAATTGAATTACTATGATTATTAGGTTAAGGCTTGTGCAGCGATATTTTTAATAACATCTACTTATTTATGGTGATGTCAATCACATGGATGAGCAACCCAACGCTAACACTAAAGTCAAGAAAAAATTAAGGTTTACTAAGGTTAATGATGAGCTTAAACCCGGCGACTCGGATACCAAAAAATACCTAGATGAACGAGGATTATCGACGGACCCCATAGATTTAGCATATATTTTAGTGAATGATTCGGACACAATTATTTATGTAAATGATGAATATGTGGGATTAGACCAATTACTGCCTGAAAGTGATTTCTGGAGGTTCATAGTTTTCCTTGATCTAAAAAAGAGAGGTTATAGGGTACGCGTCTTGCGGGGTTCATCTATTGATTTAGCCGTGTGGGAGAAAAAGAAGGATGCCATTAATGAGAGACCGAGGTACATAATAAAGATAGTTAATGAGGGCCGGGGAGAAACCATTAGGAGCATAATAGATCTAATCAAGTACTCGGAGAATAATGGAATGCAATTAGTGCTAGCGCTGATAAGCTCTGATGGAATATTGACTTATTATAAAGCGTTTACTTTTAAACCCATGAATCCCAATCTATAATTATGGTAACGCTTAAAGAGCTTGAGGAGCTTGTGCAGAAAGCTCGAAGATATAGATTAAAGATAAGGATTAAGTTTAAGGGAATTAAATACGGCGTTATAATAGAAAGCGAGATAAAGGCCCTCGATGATGCTGAGAAAGTCGTCTCGTGGAGTAAGGCATTCCCATTGGCTCCTCATCAAGTGCTCACAAATTATCCCGTGGAATCCATTCAAGTGGAATGCAGTAATGAGATTATTTGGAGCGGGCGATCCATAAGTGATTTACTTAAATCCCTCGATCAATTACGATGCTAATAGTGCTCTCCGCCTTAAGATGATGGGTGGTAAAGAGGCAATGCGTTTCATCTTTTAACACCTGAGACCCCATCCGTAAGGGCCGGGGGTAGTTTATTATGTGAGTGCAAAAAATATTAATCAATAGTAGTGGGCGAGTCGTATGAAGGTGGCTGTAGTTGGAGCAGGAAGGATGGGTCAACTCCATTTAAGTGCATTGAATAAGATACGTGCAGAGGATAATCATGTTTCAGAAATAGGTGTCTTCGATATATTGAGCGATAAGGCAAGGGAAGCAGCCGATAAGTATAGTGCCGTGCATTTGCCCAGCCTTGATGATGTATTTTCCTTTAANCCCGATCTAACCATTATAGCCACGCCATCTGCGTCTCATTATGAGTTGGCATCTAAATTGATTGATTTATCTAGTTTATTGGTGGAGAAGCCTGTTATTACCAAAGTAGAGGATGGAGTAGCATTACTGAATAAGTCCAGGGAGACCGGTCACCTAGTGATCCCTGCCCATATAGAGAGGTTTAATCCGTTAATAGAGCACTTGGCTAAGATAGAGGATCTATACCACATAGATGCCAAGCGATTATCTCGGCTTAATAGGGATTTTTCCGTTTATATAAATGTGGTATTCGACTTGATTCTTCACGATATAGATGCGGTAATTTGGGCAACCAAGCCAACTACAATGACGTTGCGATCAATAAATATCGAGAAAGAAAAATTCATAGTCTCATCAATAGTTTCATTAAATATAGATAATTGTATTACCGCCGTGATTCATGCATCATGGGTGTCAAGCGTTAAGATGCGTCAATATAATATAATTAGAAATAGCGGTAATTCATGTACATTAGACCTACTTAATAATAGAACAGATTGTGAGGGTTACGAACCGAAAGCCATAGTTGATCAATTGTTAATGGAGGATAGGAATGCAATAGGCGCAGTAAGGGGAACGGAGAAACCACGAACCACCATAGAGGATGCAATAAGGGATCAAAGAGTCATAGATGCGGTGCTACGCGGCGGCGGCTTCATCGCGATCTAAAACTCGTTAAGTTTCATTATTTTCTTGACTTAACCACTCGCTTAATTTTTTCTTTACTATACTAATCATTTCCTCATCATTTGCCAAATACCTAATAAGGGCACTGGGTTCCCTACCGTATTCCAATGCTGCCTTCGCTTCCAGGTACTTCAATAAAGCATCATAGGAGACGCCCATGTGATCAGCAACGCTTTTTATGCCTGTGATTCTTATGTCGTTCAATAGATTCATGAAGCTTCCATACTCATCTCTTATTTTATCATCAATATAGTTGATTAGTGCTGCTATGTACTTGGTGTATATATATGGATCATCATTTAATTGATATGCAGAGCCATAGGCCAACAATGCGTATTGCGGCATGTTATTATTCATTAATTCATCGCCGGCAACCACATGTTTTTCAGGGGATCCCGACATTACAGCATCTATGAGCATCATCATGGATTTACAAATCTTAGTGATTTCCTCATCCTTAATTACAGCCATGCAACGCGTATATTGTTTTAATGCATCATCTAGATTCCCATGAATAAAGTAATGCTTGGCCAGTAAATCTAACGCATTGAACCTAGCTAGCTCCGCATGTTCATGCTCGTTAATTGCTTCATAAATATTAGCGGCATTAATATAATCTCTTGCGGCTCTCGTTATTAATTCCTCCTCCTCCCCATGNTTATTGTTTATATGTAGATTCTCCGCCTTAGGGATTAAGGAACCAGCATGTATTATGCTTAGCAATGCTCTTAGGTAATCCAAGTCATCGGCATTGGGCGCCAGCTCCATTGCGCGCTCCACTAAAGCAGCAGCTTCATCATATTTACCTGCATCGAGGAGGGCGAGCGCCATGCATTGAGCCACTTCCTTATTAGTCACTCTATAGGGTTTTACCAAGGCGAACGCCTTTATTAATGGCGGTTCAACTTCACATAATCTTTTCAAATCCTCTGGATTTATCTCATTATTAATTATATCGTTCAACAAGTTTTCAGGCAAGCTATTTACCACCTTAGCTACCTTATCTCTGGCATTAGGTAATTCATGAATTGCGCTTCTCAGTATTCCTGTAATGCATTGAAGATCTACGCCGCATTCGCTCATTTAGATCACTGAATCTAGAATACTTAATATTGGTTTCTATCGTGAGAAACCAATCTTGCGCAAGAAATCTCTGACCCCCTCTCCGCCATTTGGCGAGGGTTCCCTGGGGTTTGGGAGTTACCCCGCTTTCACCGGGGCTACTGAGGCTCACTTCATGCTGGGATTCAGATGTGTTTTGCTGCCCTTCACTAGGATTTGCCCATACCCGTCCTAAAGAGCGAGGCTTGTCATTCGTTTATCAATTAATTAGTAGAAAAATTTATTTTTCTTTGCTAATCTATAATCTTACTATGGCAAATAAATTGGTTGATCTTAATTATGCAATAGAGTTGATCAATGATGGAGATTGGATCACAATTGGCGGAATGTCCTTCCATAGGAACCCCATGGCTTTCGCAAAGGCTCTCGGAAGCAGCAATAGGCGTAATTTGCGATTACTTGATAGGGAACCAGGGCTTGCTTTTGACCTGCTAATACTTTCAGGGAAGGNGGATGAGGTCAGGATGGCTATGGCTTCATTTGAGAGATTTGGAATAGCGCCAGCTTTTAGAATTTTTGCGGAGACCGGCAAATTAAGAGTTAAGGAGGATGTGTGTGAAGCAATAATGGCTGGATTACGAGCAGGTGCATTTGGATTACCATTTATGGTTAGCTCCGTTGATTTGAGATCTAATATTGTGAAGATGCACTTAGATGATAACACGTGGGGATTAACTAGGGACCCATTTACAGGTAAAGATGTGCTAGTAGTTAAGGCAATAGAACCAGATGTAGCTATCATTCACGTACATAATGCCGACGCCGAGGGAGACGCAGAATTAGTTGGTCCTAAATACGAGGATCTCCTCAAGGTCTATGCATCAAAGAAGGTGATCATAACAGCCGAGCGGATAGTTGATGAGGATTATTTCAAGGAAGACCCAAGCAGGTTAACAATTCCTGGCATAAAGGTTAATGCTGTCATCGAATCACCTCGAGGAGCTTATCCGACCTCTATGTATGGTTTATATGAAGCTAATTATGATGCAATAAAATCCTATTATGAATCCGTGAGAAATGGCATTAATTATGGTAATGTGGTGAAGCTATTGTGAGAAACGAGAGACCCATAGATAACGTGATTAATTGCATGAGTCGCGCAATAGATAATGAGTCGTTGGTGTATGTGGGTCTCTCATCAGCATTGCCTCTTCTTGCCGTTGCATTAGCTAAGGCTAGGGGATTGAGGCTCAAGCTACTTAGCGTCTCTGAGATATATGATGCGGAGGACATAAGCATCACACCATCATCTGGAGATCCCTTTGCCTTTCATGGAGGCAAGGGAATACTTACTAGTTTGGAGGCTTTCGACTTGGCTAGAAAGGGGCTCCTAGATATAATGTTCTTCAGTGCGGCTCAAGTGGATGCGCAAGCTAACTTGAATATATCTGTGATAGGTAGTTGGGAAAAACCGAGGGTTAGACTACCTGGAGGAGCCGCAGCAGCTTACCTATATGTACATTCAAGAAAATTAATACTTTGGTTAAATGAACATAGTAAGAGAAGCCTTCCCGCCAAGGTTGACTTCATCACCGCACCTGGGCCCTCCATTGATGAGAAAAGAAGAATAGTTCTTTGCACGCCAAAAGCATACATGGAATATGATCAATCAATAAGTGAATGGGTACTAAAATCATTAATACGTGGAACTGATCTAAACGATGTATTATCAAACATGGGCTTTGCTCCACACATGGATTCATTGACCTACATGGATCCATTAAATGAGGAGGAGCTTAGCCTATTGAATAGAATTGACCCTAATAATGTAAGGTACAAGTGATATATTCCTTGCCTTAAAGGATGGAGGCCTCATTCTTTTATAAAGCAATAAATCAAGATACCTTATGCCACACATATCTGGAACTGATCTCTTCCCCACCATTTGGCGAGGATTCCCCTAGATCTAGGGGGTTACGCCCCATTCACGGGCGCTACTCATTCCCTTGGCATTGCGGGGTTGGCCCTTCACTCCTCATTCCCAAAGAATTGACTAGGGAAGCTAACTATCCCACCAACACCAGGACTTAGGCTTTACCCAACCTTGAAAGGCGAGGCTTGTCATTCATTTTATCACTGCTCCACGCAAAATATACAGGCGAATTAGGGGCACTCATTCATTTTTGATTGCCTAAAAACAAAGGCTTATTAAGAGAAAACCTGCAAAGCAAATAAGATGAAGGTAATAGTGAAGTTTTTGGCCACGTTTTATGATATGGCTAAGACCTTGAGAATGGAGCTTGAGCTGCCTAATGGGTACACCATACGCGACCTGTTGAAGATAATAGATGAGAAAGTAAATCCAAGCATATCCAAAACTCTGCTTGACGGAGATAAAGTACGGGATGGATATAATATATTAGTTAATGGCAGGGCAATAGAGTTCAGAAAAGGACTTTTAACCGAATTAAATGATGGGGATGAGGTAGTTCTGCTGCCTCCTATTGGAGGCGGATGATCATGCATTACGTTAGCTCCCTCATTAACGATGCGAATATCGAGAAACCACATAGGTTTCTGCCCTAATAAGAGGGCCCCTCGGTTAGGGTTTACGCCTCAACGAGCACTATCCTATTATTCACATGAAGGGATCCTTTGTCCCCTTAACCCCTTGTAAGATAAAGTCCTATGGTAGAGGCAAAAATTCAGTGAAGCACACTTTAAAGGAAGAAGGGTAATGCCTCCTCTAAACCCTTATCTTTATAAGTGGATAAATATCTATTATAATTATGAATAAAAACTTGATTTTGCTGAGCAATTTAGATAAGGTGAAATCAATGGATCTACAGCTTATAGAGTCAACTATTGGAAATATTTTAAATCTGCTATATGAGGATGACCATGGCTCTGAAAATAATGATTGTTGTACTGAATTAGTAATAGATATTCTGCATGAATTACTGGCATCACTCCACATAGCCATTAATTCACACCCAATAGGAAATTATAGGGAACGAATAATAAATGAAATCTCCTTGCTAAGCGATGTACCAAATACATGCATGCTTGACACTGCATCTGCATGCGCAAAGTTAAGCATAAGGAGAGAGACTGCCAGAAGCATATATGAGGGATTAATTCATGAACTGCGATTGATGGGCATAGGTAGCCGCACAATCTAGCCTGAAAAGGAAATAATTCTTCGACTTACCTATAGGGCGATGAATGTAGTCTTCAAGCAAGTAAGTAACTAGTATGGATTAATGTATTATGTGCTGGAGGTAAGCCTTATCTTTATGTTACTTGGTTCAACGCTCTTGAAGTTTGGTTCCCTCATCATGTTGGCTTGTTTAAATGCATTAATTAATGAATCTAGATCCCTATTCTTTATTATGTTCCATAGATTCATGATTGGTTCCCTATATAGGCAGGTCTTTAGTCCACCATTCGATGTGAGCCTCATTGTAGTGCATCCAGCGCAGAACGTTGGATTCTTATAATTCTTTATTAGCTCCACCTTTATGCCGTCCACCATAAATAACGGCCTATTATGGAGATCGGCCCTATTCCCTATGAATCTCCCCCTTTTCTCTAATAATGGTAATACATTGTTTATATCATAGTAATATTTTCCAAATATGTGAGACCCATCACCTACCGGCATTAATTCGATGAATTGCAGGTTGAATTCATTAGTGA
This sequence comes from Thermocladium sp. ECH_B, assembly GCA_001516585.1. Lineage (NCBI taxonomy): Archaea > Thermoproteati > Thermoproteota > Thermoprotei > Thermoproteales > Thermoproteaceae > Thermocladium > Thermocladium sp. ECH_B. The sequence continues at coordinate 8,764 of LOBW01000007.1, read as the reverse complement.
CCGCGAAATCTATTATGTCGTTTATTTCATCGGTGTTTATTCCGTTTAATAGAACCACATTTAATTTTATTTTATTGAAGTAATTCTTGGCCTCCATTAATCCATTTATAACATTCTCGAAGCCATTAACTCCAGTTATATACTTGTATCTATCTGGTCTTAAACTATGTAGAGAAACATTTAGCCGAGAGAGACCGGAATTCCTTAAGTCGCTGGCCAAGTCTTTCAGATTATACCCATTAGTAGTGAGGGAAATATCGTTTGGCCGTCTAGATGATATCTCCTTAACGATATCCAATATATCTCGTCTCAAGAGAGGCTCGCCGCCCGTTATCTTAAAGTCACTTATTCCAATCTTCATGGCCGCATCAACGACGAAACCTATATCGCCAGGAGAGAGCTCGGGAATCAATTTGGCCTGTCCTTCAAAGTGGCAAAATATACAGGAGAAATTGCAGACACTATTAACGACTATCCTAAGCTTAAGCAGCGGCCTACCATATCTATCTATTAATGTCATTCCAATAATGGCAGCGATACCACTTTAAATAAATTATTGCATTGGCCAATAAATTAAAGCCCAATCCCTCCAGAGGGGCATCAGATGAAGTACGTAACAACAAGTGAGCTACCCCACCCTTAAGGGGCTTCCCCCATGCATATAACAAATAATCAGGAAGGACTTGAGCCTTAGGATGGTTGTGTCTTTGATGCTGCGCGATTAGCTTTGTATTCCGCTACATAAGCCTTCATTTTATCTGTTAATCCACTAGTATGGCTTTCCCGCTCTATCTTCTTAACTGCGTGAACCACGAAGGATTCATCTTCTGGATCCTTGCATCTTATCCATACACGCCCATTTTGTCCAACGGTGACGTCGCAACCCAATTCCTCCCTGAACATGTTAGCCATTGATCCCTTCTTACCTATTACCCGCGGAACCTTTGTGGGATCAACCTCTATCACCACTCCATTTTCTATTCTTCCTAAACGTGCCTCCCTTAGGGTTAACGTAACCGGGTAATCCCTGGATAAATTAACATCTATTATTTTAGCCAGAATTACATCCCCTATTTTCAATATTGATTTTAGATCCACGGTAGTCACATCTAATTGCCTTAAGGTAGCTTCATGAATCGAGAGAAAAGCAGCATAAGGAGATTTTATGTCGACCTCCCAGCCGGTGACCGTTATATCAATTACATAACCTATTACCATATCGCCAACCCGGGGCCTATATGTTCCATTTAATGGAATTACTTGAATTTCCTTTTCGCCGGAATCCAATTCCTTCACGTTAATTACCGCCACGGCTGCGGCGAATACCTTATCCCCCTCAGTATAAATTGCGCCACTTATGGGTGAAGCCCCCTTCACTCCTATTTGATCCCCCGGCAAAACTATCTGTTTATCCGATACATTGATCTCCATTATTTAATCACCTTCATTAAATCCATAAATCATTAAAGCAAAGGCGCTCTTCTAGTTTTAAACATATCGTTATAATGATTTTGCTGACTTCTTCCTAGTTCTGAATGGGCAAGTGTTTTTCCGAGGTTAGGGGTTCCTTTGTGGAGACTACTCCACGATGATTCATCATGAGTAATGGGGTTTCTTGATGAAACTACAATGCTAGTTTTCTCAATAATGTGTGATTGAAACTGAGGAATTACCAGTAAGGTGGCTAGCTACATTCTTCTCTGGTTCTCTATGCTGTATGCCCTGGAGCACACAACCGTTATTGTCATCACCTAAACCTTCCCGGCATCCGGAATGACATATCTTAACAACAGGGTCATCCTCACCAATCGATAGAAATATCTTATTCCGGAACTTCCTCTAGGTGGTGTTTGTCCTTCACATTAATCCAGCTTACGCCGCAAGAACATGCGCTAGGTGTGGGTATGTTAAGAATGATCTAGCATTGGGTCATCACCTGTGAAACTCCGCTCATCAAGATGGGGTAATCTGCATAGTGATTTTAATATCGATTTTGCAGCTGATTCATCTTCAATGAATTGAGTTATTCTAATTAATGTTTTAAAGCCTAAAATGGGTATTTTTCTATGCCTGTCTTAAGGTATAGGGATAAGTATCCAAGGATAGGCAGGAATGTATTGATACCGAGTACTGCATATGTGATAGGTGATGTGGAGATAGGCAATGATGTTAGCTTATGGCCATTCGTGGTAGTTAGAGGAGATGAGGATAAGATAATTATAGGAGATAATACTAACATACAAGATCTTACAGTGGTGCATACAGATAAGGGGATAGTCACCCAAATAGGTAATGGGGTTACGATAGGTCATAGGGCCTTGATTCATGGCGCAAAGATCGGAAATAATGTATTAATAGGAATGGGAGCGATATTGCTGAACAACTCGGTTATAGGTGATTATTCAATAATAGGTGCCGGTGCCGTGGTAACGGAAGGGTCAGTAATACCGCCGTACAGCATTGCAGTAGGTGTTCCAGCTAAGGTCATAAAAACCGTTGATGAGGAGACCAAAGCTCGCATAATTAATAATTATAAAGCGTACCTGGAGCTAGCTAAGGAATACATGGGAGTCCTCTGATAAAACGAACAACAAGCCTCGCCCTTTAGGGCGGGGAGGAGGTCAGAATAAAGGTAAACTCCCCTCTTAAAGTGAATAATTCAATTATTATTACTACGTCAATAAAGAGACTTGGCATGTGTTTCTGCTATAATTCAATTAGGAGCAGATTTATTCAATGAGACAGGGTCGCGGCAGCAGAATAATCCTCTTGGTATTTAGAGTGTGTAATCCCGTTAGTGTGGGGAGTTAATTAAGAAGCTCCGAGAGTTTGATGCCAATGACCGGAGTCTTGTCTGTTTTATTAACTACGCCAGGCTCCACTATCTCTACAAGGCCTTGCTTGCCCATTGCATCCAATATTCGCGATAAAGCATCACGTGGAATGCCGGTAATGTGATGAACATCATCAATTAGCCGTATTCTACCCACGCTCCAATATTTATTAAGATATTGAATTATAGCCATTACCCCCCGCTCAACATCGGACTCGTTGAAGCCAGGAAGAGTGATATTGAGTCTCTGTTGTTTTTGTTCTTGTTTTTGTTCTTCTTTCTGTTGTTTTTGTTCTTGTTTTTGTTCTTCTTTCTGTTGTTTTTGTTCTTGTTTTTGTTCTTCTTTCTGTTGTTTTTGTTCTTGTTTTTGTTNTTCTTTCTGTTGTTTTTGTTCTTGTTTTTGTTCTTCTTTCTGTTGTTTTTGTTCTTGTTTTTGTTCTTCTTTCTGTTGTTTTTGTTCTTGTTTTTGTTCTTCTTTCTGTTGTTTTTGTTCTTGTTTTTGTTCTTCTTTCTGTTGTTTTTGTTCTTGTTTTTGTTCTTCTTTCTGTTGTTTTTGTTCTTGTTTTTGTTCTTCTTTCTGTTGTTTTTGTTCTTGTTTTTGTTCTTCTTTCTGTTGTTNTTGTGAATAGTACGTCCATTATGTTAGCGGTACTTTTGGTATGTTGTCGCCGTTGTCTTGTGATTTGTTTCTTTTCCATTTCTTGAGGTAGTGAAATTCTGATTTCTTCATTTCCTATTGATATTCTAGTGATTTCTATGGGATTGCGGGCTATTATGTCTCTTTCCTCTTGTGTTATTTGGTTAATTGCAATAAAGAGAGCTAGTCGTCCTATTCCTTTAGATTCGGCTTGCTCCAGTAATTCATTGAGAGTGACTCGTTGTCTCCTCGTGAGCAGTGAGATGATCCAACTCTTGATTTCATCAATAGTCATTTATTACCTTGATAATATATTTTGAACCATATTTATATGCTTTCCTTGCTTTGCGTATCTACTAGCCGTCATATTGGACGAAAATACTTAAATAATTGTGATCACTATGATGCAGAGGATGCGGTGATTCATCTATTGTTGCTACTTGAATTAGGTAGTGGAGTAGGAGTTCCTCACCATAGTTATATGTATTCTGCTCGTTTAAGGAATGAATTTGAGGTGGTTAATTAATGAATGGATCAGCTAATAATGGACCGATGTATATTCGTTATGTGATTTCTCGTCCCCGTAGGTTAAGGATATTAAAGGCCATTTATGCATCATCAAAATCATTGGTGGAATTAGAAAAAGAATTGAACATCCCACTATCCATATTATTATATGATATAGAAACCATGAGGCTTCAGGGACTTGTGACTAGGATAGGATCAAATGTGCTCTTAACCGATAGGGGTAGAAATGTGGTTGATGCTTTACGTGGAATGAATATAGATGAGGAGAAGCCCCTTGGTTCACTGCATAAATTAATTAATTACCTATCATTAAGGCCGATAGGTGTTTATCTTCATCAAGTAGAGTCCAGAATATTGCTCATCTATTCATTGCTGATATTGGCGTTGAGCAGCATCATAATGTATATGAGTGGTATTAAACTGCTGTTTTTATTGCCGACGACTGACGTATTTATTCCTCAATATGTAACTATTATATCAATAATTTTATTCATAATCATTAATGTTATGATACTGAGAATATTGATGCCTTTGCATGATATGATATATTGGGTAACGTATTCCCTGGCCTCGCTCATACCGCTCTTCACTGCCTCAACAATATACTCACTTGCATATATTCTTGGATTAATGTATAATCCATTAATAGCGGCAATAGTATATACGGTGAGTTATTTATCAACTGTGGTATCCATCTCGCTGCTCTCAACATTGGTATCCCTGGAAACTAGCTTATCCACGGAGATAGTATTCACAATCTATGTATTCGTAATGTTTGTTCCAAACGTGTTACTATATCTGATTTTATCATCATCACTGTGAGCTACCCCGCCCTTAAGGGCGGGGCTTCCCGCTTCCTTGCCCCGCCTTGCCCATCGTTATGGGTAGTGGGCGGAGCTCCACGGGCGCTGCGGGCGGCTCCCACCCCGCACGCCTCAAGTGATTAAGAGAGGAATTATAATCCCTATCAGCCCTCCAACCACACCTGGGCACTCAAACACCCCATCACTAAGTTAAGTCCTTTACGTAGCCACACTTGGCGCACGTTTTCGAGGAGTCCCTCGGATCCACTAAAACCACCTTCTTCCCATACTTCTCCATCTGGTACTTCACGATGCTCCTAAGCTCATGAATGGCGACGTCATGAAGCCTTTGCCTCATCTTCCTCCCAGACTTACCAATAAGCTGCTTAACGGAGATATCCTCCATAACCACAGCATCGTAGTGCTCCGCAAAATACCTCCCCAACTTCATGTATAGATCCCTTCTAAGGCTCTCCATGTGCTCATAAGCCCTAGCAAGCTCCATCTTAGCCTTGAACCAATTCTTAGATAGAAACTTCTTCCTAGATAGGGCCTTATGAAGCCTCCTCACCTTGTTTAGGGCCTTCTCGTAGGGCCTCAGGTTTGGGAGGTACTCCCCATCCGAAGTCACGAGAAGCTTCTCCACCCCAACATCGATCCCCACCGCCTCCCCAGTATTTGGCAGCTTCGGAAATTCATAATCCTCAACAATGAATGAGATGAAAACCCTTTCACTCCTCGTCAATTTCACCACAACCCTCTCCACCTTCTCTAGTGGAAAGTCCCTATGAATGATTAGTTTGAAGACGCCTAGACTTGATAACATCAACACTAGTTTTTTCTCCTTCCTGCCCTTCCCCTCCCTAGCTAATATCCTCCAACCGCTCTGCGGATAAACAAGGCTGTAGTACTTATGGGGTTTCTTTTCCCTCGGGAATCTTGCAAGCCAATTGAAAAAGCGTTGCCTAGCCTCATAATATCTATCCGCGACTTGTTGAACTACTTGCGAATATAGCTGTTGGTATTCCTCATCTTGTTTTCTGAGGTCGAGGGCTAGTTGCCTCAACTCCGTGAGGGTTAATCCCTTCTCATCCTCATGGTAGAAGTGCGTGTCTGCCCATCGTAGGGTATTGTAGACCTCACAAGCCGCCTCCAAGGGCTTTTAACGCCCCCAGTGTCTGTCCGTTGGTGTATGCTCTAAACCTAAACCCCACGATGGGCATCAGAAAAACAAAAACATCAAATATTTAAAGTTATTTTCCTCATCCCTGCCATAAATGGCGAGGTTTTCCCCCATGTGTATAATGCTTAGCATTTATATTCATTACACCACATCGTAAATGTGGATAATGTTTACAGGCCAGCCGAAGACTCGGATCAAACGCTTAGAGCAGCGGTATCCCTTCTAAGAAATATTTGTAATAATAAGGGGGAAGTCACCATAATTGAAATTGGAAGCGGCAGTGGCTACGTAATCGGTGGCTTAGCACGAGAATTGCACTTAATGAATTGCAAATATAGGAAATTAATTGGAATAGATATCAATCCTTATGCATGTAAACTAACTATGCGGGCAATGGATGGTATAGACGTGATACAAGCCAGTCTCCTTAGTTCACTGAGGTGGAGCCTGAACCCAGATTTAATAATTTTTAACTTGCCCTACTTATTGGGTGGCAATAGATCGAACTCGATAGATTGGTTAGATGCGGCAATATATCTAGATTACTTAAGTTCCAATTTAATTGATGAGCTTCTCAATCAAATCACTAAAATGAACTTCAGCTTCATAATATTAACTTACTCATCTGAATCCATGTCTATTATTGAGGACTCCCTAGCTAATTACGGACTAAGAGTTAATGAGAGATTAATTAATCATTTTTTCTTTGAAGACATAATAACCAGCATAATAACAAAAAAGTAACAAAATAGCGACCACCATAAGGAGTCGCCCTTCAGGACGGGAAGAGGATCAGTTATGCTACAACTTTTTCCTCAGTTATCTATTTTTATTAACTGAATAATGTTGGGTTCAAGATAGATTATTTTAAGATATTACTTGTTACATTGATTGTTCTATTATTAAGCTTATTATTGCTTCCCCTATATCCGATATATATTCTCCAATTCTAGAAAGGCTGTTTATTATAGTTCTTATGCTGGCCGACAGGGCGGGATCGATCTCTATCTTGGATATCTCGCTCATTATGTTTGGAATGGAAGATTTAGATTCCGACTTAGCTAAATCAATTATTCTATTGATTTCCTCAAGCGTTATGGACTCTGAGAATGCTTTTGAAATGGAATTAAGTAGTTTATTATCTAGACTTGTCATGTCTCCAAGTTTGTTTCTAAGGTCCTTTGGAATGCCTATTAGGTATGATGAGCCCATGTTCAGTAGCTCATATGATATTTCCACCACATGATCTGCGGCTCGCTCAAGCGATTTATTTATAGTGGCGTACTCTAATAGGTTTCGTGGATCCTTTAAACCGGAGAGACTCATTGAGTGTTTGCTAACTACCATTCGCTTGAGTAACCTATTAAGAAGCCAATAGAACTTATCGACCTCATTATCTCGCTCTATTATATCATTAAGGATCGCTTTATCCGCTGTATCAAGTGCTGTTCTGACATCCTCCAACATACCTGCCAACGCCCTCACTATTTTAAGAACAATATCATTTATCTTGACGTCCGGGATATCAATTAAATTCTGCATGACTAAGCTATTTCTGCCCTCCTCGGTTACCTCTACTCCAGTTAATTTTCTTCTAACTAGGTCTTTTATCTCCTTCTTCAGTGGCGCTGTTGATACGTCGAAATTTAGCTTAAAAACATCATATCCCGCCAAGTAATATGAAAGCAATATTCGTTCTAGATGTTCCTTGTTGGCTAAATCATCCTGCACGTTTAGGGTTGCCTCGAATGCCATCATTTTATCGATTTTCTTAGGTACGACCAGTAGGGATAAGTCGGGTTGAGGCATTACAAGGACTTCATCTCCCGGCTTTAGATCTGTGGCCCTAGTCCACTCCTTTGGAAGGGAAACTATTAAGGTTGCGCCCCCTGTTAATTGAACTCTTCTGGTTTCTGGTTCATACTTCACTATAGATCACTGTTCCTATATCTAGCACCCTATAAATACTTTATTCTGCAACAGGAAGCCAATAAGAGCTAGCGTAATATTGAGAACTATGCTAACTTCACTATGGCATACTTCCCAACAAATAACTAAAATATTTAATATAGATTACGGTATTTAATTTCACTCAACTACTAGTTCTGTCTCAGATGCATTTTCTCCTAATTTAGGCACAATTATTTGTAATATTCCATCTTTTAAATAAGCCTTGGCTTCATCTATCTTAAGTTTAAAGGAGAACTCTATTCGTCTCTGCAACCTATAATTACCTATTCTCTCTAAATGAATGAATTTAGCTTGCGGAAGGGGCATTGAATCAGCCCTTATCTCTATATAATTAGAGCCCACCACTATCTTTATCCTTTCCTTAGCTACGCCGGGCACATCGAATAATATAATTACCCTATTTGGTTCCTCTATTACATCTGCAGCTGGTTCCCTAACTATATCGGTGGAGCCCGTGGCTATTGCTACCTTCTCTAATAGTTCCCTTATCGCATTTTCGGCCTTAGAGGCATTATCTATCACTACGGTGTTTCGTTCAAGTGGTGTCTGTATCTGCTCTTGCATATGGATGTTTAATTCACCTGGCTTATCAAGTAAACGGATAAGATTATGCGTACCGAGGGTGATTAGGCTACTTTATATTGGGGGTGTGTAAGAAGTAAATATAATAATTATTATAACACAAGCCATATTTACTTATTTGCAATTTATACAATCGTAAATATAGTACTCCTAATCATTATTACTGTTACACCATAATGCTTAAATTGGTGAGTTCCCCTTTGCTCTATGCGAGGCTTATCTAGGTT